>JAWVYE010000079.1:0-6745 GCA_033722905.1 Desulfobulbales bacterium | reverse complement strand
AGCTTAAATATTCACTGGAGAACAGCATGAAAATAAAATATACGACCCAGGATATGGAAAAGTACAAGGGTGATATGATCACCTTTTTTGTTTACCGGCAAAACGGGAAAATGCCCGCCTGTGAAAACAGGTATGTGCAAAATACTATAAAACTTGCCTTTAAGGCAGGTGATTTTTCAGGCAAGGCCGGCGAGTCTCTCCTGTTCTACCCGTCAGGCAAGGGAAAGCTCATGGCAAAACGGGTGCTGGTCGTAGGTCTTGGTAAAGCGGAGAATGGCGAAAACAATAACGGTGTCAGTCCTGATGACGTCTGGCGCGAAAATTACCGTAAAGCCGGCGGCAAGGTTTCCTCGGTTGCATTAAATACCAAGGCTACGAAAATCATGGTTGTCCTGCCTGAACCTTATCTCCTGAACAAACAGGAAATAACCGAATGTATTACAGAAGGGCTCATGCTGGGCGCCTATCAATTTATCAAGTACAAGAAAACCGTTGACGAGGATGAGCAGCGAAACAGTATTAATGAGATAGAGCTTTATACCGATAAGGCCGGTGCTCCTGTCAAGAAGGGTCTGGCAAAGGGAGTAATTGCGGCTGTTGCCGGATGCACTGCCCGTGATATGGCAAATGAACCGGGCAACTTCTGGACTCCTACCAGTTTTGCCCAATTCGGGCGTAAAATTGCCAAAACATATAAGCTGCCCTGCAAGGTCTTGTCCAAGGCTGACATGCAGCGTTTGAAAATGGGCGGCATCATTGGAGTCAACAGCGGTTCGGCCCAGCCGCCCAAAATGGTCATTCTGCAATACAAGACTTCTCCCCGGAATCCCACCCTGCTCATTGTCGGCAAGGGGCTGACCTTTGATTCCGGCGGCATAAGCCTGAAACCGCCAAAGGGCATGGAGGAGATGAAGTTTGACATGTGCGGCGGGGCAGCCGTACTCAGCGCCATGCAGGCTGTTGGCAAGGAAAGGCCAAAAGGCATCAACGTTGTGGGCATAGTGCCGACTACGGAAAATCTTCCCGGGCCAAGTGCCCTGAAACCGGGGGACATTATTTCCATCTATGGCGGCAAAACCGTAGAAGTGATCAATACCGATGCCGAGGGACGTCTGATTCTGGCAGATGCGCTGGCGTATGGCATTGAACAATTCAAGCCTGATGCAGTTGTTGACCTGGCAACTCTCACCGGCGCAGTTGTCATTGGCCTCGGACACCACAGGACAGGCCTTTTGAGCAATAATGAGACCCTGACCCAAAAGATTATGGCTGCCGGCGACAGATGCGGAGAGCCCCTCTGGCGTCTGCCCCTCGGCCCTGAGTATACGAAACAGATAAAGTCAAAGGTTGCCGATATAAAAAATGTCGGCAACCGCGCTGCGGGAACCATTACGGCAGGTGCCTTTCTCCAGGAGTTTGTCGGAGATGTGGCCTGGGCTCACCTTGATATTGCAGGAACAGCGTATAATTTTACCGAAAAAACATATGTCCCGAATAAAGGGCCGTCAGGCATAGGAGCCAGGACATTACTTGAACTGATCCGCAACTGGTAGCAGAAAGACCGCTTGGCAATCTCTCATAAGTAATGTTCTGAATAGTCAGCTTTGCGACTGGATATTCTGCAGTAAAATTGTCTGCACCATTTACCCTGTCGTTCACTTGCTGGATGGCCTGAGCCCGGCTGCCGGCACTTTCCAGATGAACAGGGTTCGCGAATTAATGTCAATCAGAACTGGTATTGCGGCATCTCGGCGCCCGGCAATCAATGATAATGATGGGAAAATTTCAGAACTTGTGCTGATTCGGTCTTGAACAAAAAATGTCAGGTTTTTGTCGAAAGCTCAAAGGCGGCAGCAAAAAGGCTTTTTGTATATGGGTGCTGGGGATTGCTGAATAAATCTGCAGCGGGTCCCGCTTCAACAATTTTGCCATTCTGCATAACAGCAACTTCATCGGCCATGCTCCTGATGACTCTGAGATCATGGGAAACAAATAGATAGGATATACCATGCCGCTGCTGCAGGTCCTTTAACAGTTCAATTATCTGGGCCTGGATAGTCATGTCCAATGCACTGGTCGGTTCGTCAAGCATTATAAATCTTGGCTTCAAGGCAATGGCCCTGGCAATAGCAATTCTTTGTCTTTGGCCTCCTGAAAATTCATGGGGATAGCGGCCCGCCATTTCCTCTTCAAGGCCGACTTCCAGCAGGGTTTGCAAAACCATGCGCTGCCTGTCTTTTTTGTCTTTGCCTATATTATGAACCTTGAGGCCCTCACTTATTATTTGTTCAATGGTCAATCGTGGCGATAAAGAGGAGAAAGGGTCCTGGAATACAACCTGCAGCTCCTTGCGCAGCGGCATGAGAGCTGCCCTTGACTGATCAACAAGATTCCTGGCGTCATCGACACCGTCATAAATAATTTCACCCTGGCATTCAACCAGACGCAGGATGCACATGCCCAGGGTGCTTTTTCCAGAGCCCGATTCCCCGACTACACCGTATGTGGTGCCTTCCCTGATTGTGAGGCTCACCCCGTCAACTGCCTTGATTTTTCCGATGGTACGCTTGAGAAATCCGGATTTAATGGGAAAATGACATTGCAGGTCGGAGATGGTAAGAATTTCCCTGCGGTTTTCTTTCGGGGCCGGTTCTCCCCTGGGGACGCTGTTGAGCAGATGAATGGTGTAGGGATCCCTGGGATTGGCGAATATTGCTGCCGTGGCTCCGGTTTCGACAATTTTGCCGTCGTGCATAATATGGACCTGTTCTGATATCTTCCGCACCATGTTGAGGTCATGGGTGATGAGCAGAATCGCCATGTTGAGTTCTTTCTGGATATCCTGAAGCAATTCCAGGATTTGGGCCTGAATGGTGACGTCCAAGGCAGTTGTGGGTTCATCGGCTATGAGCAGGTCGGGTCTGCAGGCCAGTGCCATTGCTATCATAGCTCGTTGTCTCTGGCCCCCTGAGAGCTGATGCGGAAAACTTGTTAAACGCTGTTGCGGGTCCTGAATACCGCATCTGTCCAGAAGATCAATGGCTTTAACCGTGGCTTCATTGCTTGTCAGCTTCTGGTGGAGCATTAATGGCTCTGTCAGTTGGTTGCCGATGGAATAAACAGGATTTAAGGAAATCATTGGCTCCTGAAATATCATGGCAATCTGGTTGCCGCGGATTTGACGCATTCTCGATTCCGGCAGTTCAATGATGTTCTGGCCGGAAAAATTTATCGAACCGGTGGTGGTCACAGAAGCGGTATGTTCAAGAAGGCGCAGGACAGATAAGGCCGTGACCGACTTGCCTGAGCCTGATTCACCCACCAGGGCTACTGTTTGCCCATTGTCCACGGTTAAGGATATTTCATGCAGGACCTTGCTTTCACCATCCTCGGTGTGGAATGCCAGTGACAGGTTTTGTATATCAAGCAACATAATTTAATATTTTCCATTAATACAATCTGCGTAAGATAATTTTGCCGGCCACCAAGTACATTTTTGAATTATCCAGTTAATTTTCATTCTTCAATTTCTCAAATCTACAATTTCTTTTGCTTCACCAGCTGTCTTGGATCAAAAGTTTCGCGCAGGGCCTCACCGATGAATATCAACAGGATCAGTGTGCCGACAAGGACCGTAAAAGTGGATAATGACAACCACCATGCCTCAATATTACTCTTTCCCTGGGCCAACAGTTCACCGAGACTTGGTGTTGACGGGGGAACACCGAGTCCAAGAAAATCAAGGCTGGTTAAAGCAAGGATGGCGCCGGAAAGACGGAAGGGCAGAAATGTTATGACAGGTGTCATGCCGTTGGGCAGCAGATGCCGGAACATAATTGTCGTATTGGAAACTCCCAATGCCTTTGCTGCGGTTACATAGGCCATGTTCCTCCCTTTGAGGAATTCGGCCCGGACATAATCCGACAAACCCATCCAGCCGAACATGGACAGCAGGATAAGCAGCAGTATGGCGCTTGGCTTGAAAATGGAGGCAAATATTATGAGCAGGTACAATTCGGGCATGGCCCCCCATATTTCTATGAAACGTTGCATGAAGAGATCTGTTTTGCCGCCAAAATAACCCTGCACGGAACCTGCCAGAATACCGATAGTGGTCCCGATAACAGTCAGGGCGAAGCCGAAGAGAACCGACAGCCTGAAGCCGTAGATGAGGCGGGCCAGAACATCCCGGCCGCGGTCATCGGTGCCGAGAAGATTATCAGCCGTGGGGGGAGAGGGTACCGGCCTGTCCAGGTCAAGGTTGATGGTATCGTAGCTGAAATGGTTCAGGGGAAAGAGGGCAAGATTGTCTCCGGCCTGGATGATGTCAAGAATATAGGGATCCCGGTAATCAGTCTCTGTTTCAAAGTCTCCGCCAAAGGTTGTCTCAGGGTATGCCTTGAAAATAGGCCAGTAGATTTTTCCCTCATAATATACGAGAAAGGGCTTGTCGTTACTGATCAGTTCTGCACCCAGGCTGATAACAAAAAACAGGGTAAAAATGATCAGACTGTAATAGCCGCGTCTATTCGACTTAAACCGTCTCCAGCGTCGTATTCCCAGACTTTGGCGATATCTGCTCTTTTTCATTCGACGCCCTCAAAGGTAATGCGCGGATCAACCAGGACATAGCTCAAATCTGACAGCAGCCTTGAAATGAGTCCGATTATGGTAAAAAAATACAAGGTTGCCAGAACCACGGGATAGTCACGGTTCATAACAGATTCGTAGGCCAGAAGCCCCATGCCGTCCAAGGAAAATATTGTTTCTATAAGAAGGCTGCCGGTGAAAAAAGCCGTGATGAATGATCCGGGAAAACCGGTGATAATGGGTATAATGGCATTCCTGAAAACATGCTTGTACAGTACCTGGTTCTCGTTAAGGCCTTTGGCGCGGGCAGTTGTCACGTACTGCTTGCGGATTTCTTCAATAAAGCTGTTTTTTGTCAGCAGGGTCATCACCGCCAGGCTGCCGATGGCGCTGGAAGTGATGGGAAGCACCATGTGCCAGAGATAGTCAAGGATCTTGGCGGCAAGACTGAGTTCAGACCAGTTGTCAGACACAAGGCCCCGCAGGGGAAAGATATTCCAGAAACTGCCGCCGCCGAAAAGAACGATAAGCAGGATGGCCAAAACAAACCCGGGAATTGCATAGCCGACAAGTATAAATGTGCTTGAAGCCACGTCAAAACGGGAGCCGTCATGCATGGCTTTGTATATACCTAGCGGTATACAGGTGAGATAAACGATCAAAAAGGTCCACAGCCCAAGTGACATGGAAACCGGTAATTTTGAAATTACCAGGTTAACCACGCTTTTGTGATGGTAGTAGCTGGTCCCGAAATCAAAGAGCAGAAAATTTTTCATCATGGTCAGAAAACGTTGTGCAGGTGGTTTATCAAAACCATAAAGAGCCCGGAGTTTTGCCAGCCTCTCCTCATCAAGCCCCTGGGCACCCTGGTACAAGTCACCCTTGGCAATGGTCCTCACTTCTCCTTTGCCGGCAGATAGACCTGTTGTGGCATGGCCCTCGATTTCCGCCAGCATACGCTCCACCGGCCCGCCCGGGACAAACTGGGTCACAATAAAAGTCACCAGCATAATCCCGAACAGGGTAGGGATCATCAGGAGAAGGCGTCTGGCAATATAAGCGGTCATAGCATTGAAGAACTCAGAGTTTTATCGGCATAAGATACTGCCGATGCCTGACAGAATGAATAAAAAAATAATAATTAAAATTGTTTGAGTACTCGAACAGAACCTCCCCGCCTGGGATCTCCGCCCCCGTCTATATTGGGAATAACAGTATGCACACCCCCGAAATAGACATCTATGGTTGACCAGATATTTACCGGCCAGTGTTTCATGAGAGTTTTTATCGCTTGCCGGGGCAGTCCCGGTTCAATCTGCATCATGGAGCCGTCCCAATGGATGCGGGGCGCTTCTACAGCCTGCTGCACAGGGATGCTAAAATCGGCTATGGCGCTGAGCACCTGGGTAATTGCCGTACGTATCCGTTTGCTGCCGCCGCTGCCGATAACCATTGCAACCTCGTTATTTTTCAGGAGCAGGGAAGGTGACATCATCGAGGAGACACGTTCTCCGGGAGGACTGGCGTGAAATCCCTCCGGGTGCAGGTCATCCTCACCCATCATATTATTGAGCATGATGCCGGTTCCCGGTACAAAATATCCTGATCCTTCACCGTTGGAACAGGTCATACTTGCCACATTGCCTTCAGCATCGGAAATACTTATATGGGTTGTTCCCCGGGAAAAGGTCCTTATGCTTTCACTGGACTTCTGCAGGGAAGTTGCGGAAATTCCTTTTTCGCGGAGCTTTTCCACCTCAGTCATCAGTTTTGCCGTCTGCAGAATATGGGCGGGAGAATGGTAGTCGATCCCGGACATATCCTGGGTCTCCAGAAGAGACAGGGCCAGACCGATAAGGGCCCCGCCGGAAGAGGGCGGCGGGTTTGTCAGAAATGTGTAGTCACGAAAACCAATGGTCAGGGGGCGGCGCTCTATCACCTCGTACTCTGCAAGGTCCTGCACGGTGAGCAATCCCTTGCCCTTGCGCATATCATTATCTATAATCCCGGCAATTTCGCCCCTGTAAAAGTTTTCACCATGATCGTCCGGCAGCCTGAGTAAAAAATCTGCCAGCTCGGGGTTTGTTATATGATCACCCTGGCCGGCACAGGCGCCGTTGATGGTATAGAGTTTTCTGCCCACAGGAGAATGGGT
>JAWVYE010000078.1:0-6751 GCA_033722905.1 Desulfobulbales bacterium | reverse complement strand
CGGCGTCGTATGCTACTTTGAGAGCTATGACCCGGTGGATGATTTTGATTACTGCCTGGACTATACCCAGGATCCGCCAACAAACGTTTGTTCAATACAGGCGGATCTGTGCTGCACCGACCCGGGTGACGGCACCTATTCTGATTGCGGCCTGCTGGCAGATGATGCATATGGTGCAGACCTGACCGGTCCTGACGGCATTCCTGACGGCATCAATGACACCTGTATTGTTGGTTCTCTTGTGACAGTTAATTGCCGGCAGTATGAAGATAAATGGGTCTTCAATATTGCCGACTTTGTCGGTATGCTTTGGGGTATCGGCAATAACAATGCCTACAATATCAAGCTTCGTTTTTACCCGCTGCCGTTGAATCAAGGAGAATAAAAGACACCGGCCCTGAAGGGCTGTATGAAATTACTGCAAACATTTGCGCAGGGCAGGGCTGGAAACGGCCCTGCCTTTTTTTATCCATAAACAATGTTTTCTTATTGTGTAAAAAAAATAAAACTGATTATTATTCCCATGGTACATGAACCCGGAAATTTGGCTGGGCAAATATACAGTGTGCCGAACAATACTGGTTTTAAATTGATGCCGGACGTATTCATTGGTATTAGTCTGTAACCACTGCAAATACTCAAAAATATCCCATTATCTCAGACAATGTTCAAGTCCCTTATCGTCTTTGTCAAAAAGAGCTTTTCCGGCCCGCACACATGGAAAAAAGGACTTCATATCATCCTGTTCTGCGGCCTGATCATACTGGTGGTATTTACAAGACCCACCTCTGCCAAAACAAAATCAGCGGCTTCCGCAGGTGGACTCGAAAAGGTCGTCCTGCAACTCAAATGGTATCATCAGTTTAACTTTGCCGGCTACTATGCGGCTGTTGAGAAGGGATTCTACCGGGAGGCCGGGCTTGACGTAACGATCAGGGAAGGGAAACCGGGCATGGACTTCATAGAAGAGGTCGTTTCCGGGCGGGCCCATTACGGCGTCGAGATGCCGGAGCTCCTGATCCAGCGGCATGAAGGAAAACCGGTGGTGGTTCTGGCCGCAGTATTTCAACATTCACCGCAAATTCTTCTGGCAAGGGCAGACTCCGGCATACGATCACCCCACGACCTGATCGGCAGAAAAGTCATGTGGCGGCACGGCAGCGCCGCGGAACTTCTGGCCATGCTTATCAATGAAAAGGTCCCACTTGACCGGATCGAATTCCTCGAGCTGTCATGGGATATTGACGACCTGATCAACGGCAGGGTTGATGCAATCCATGCCTATGTCACGGACCAACCTTTCAGTCTGGTAAAGGCCGGTATTGACAGCATATCCCTTTCACCCCTGACCTATGGCATTGATTTCTATGGCGACTGTCTCTTCACCTCTGAAAAGGAATTGTCCGGACATCCGGAGCGGGCAAGGTTATTCCGGGAAGCGTCCCTGCGCGGCTGGGAATACGCCATGGAGAACCCGGAAGAGCTCATTGATATCATCAGCACCAGGTACAAAACAAGAAGCTCCCGGGAATATATGTGGAACGAGTTCAGACATATCAACCAGTTAATGCTGCCGAAACTTATTGAAATAGGTCATATGAACCCGGGAAGATGGGAGCATATCGGTGATACCTTTGTAAAGCTTGATATGCTCGACCCCGATTACTCCCTGGAGGGTTTCCTGTATGACCCGGCCGTAAAACCAGACTACAAAAAGCTGATGAAGATAGCCTGGGGTATGATCTTTGTCCTGCTGGCCATCTCTTTCATTTCACTTATTCTATTTATCTACAACCGGAATTTAAAAAGGCAGGTGCTGGAGAGGACCAATCATCTCTCTTCAGAAATTGCGGAACGAAAACGTGTTGAGCAGGAAATATCCAAAAGCAAGGCGCAATTTGAGGCAATATTCAATTCCATTGCCGATGCTGTTGTGTTTGTTGACACCGACAGGAAAATCATGATGATCAACCCTGCCTTTACCAGGATATTCGGCTATACGCTGGACGAAATAATCGGCAGGACAACGGAATTCTTTTATGCCGATCCAGATAAATACCGGGAGCAGGGGCAAAAACGGTACAGCAAGGATGCAAATATAACAAAGCCGATCTATGAAATGGATTACAAGCGCAAAGACGGCACCGTTTTTCCGGCTGAGACCCTGGGGGCCCATGTTAAAAATTCTGCCGGGGAAGTCATGGGCTTTATCGGGGTAATGCGTGATATAACCAGGCGCAAACAGGTTGAAGAAGAAAAAGCCAACCTGGAGGCCAGCCTGCGCCAGGCGCATAAAATGGAGGCTATCGGCACCATGGCCGGCGGCATTGCCCATGACTTCAACAACATGCTTTCCGTTATACTGGGCAACGCTGATCTGGCTAAGATCAAGACAGGCGAGGAGAGCAAGGCCAGTGATAATATTGACCGGATTGTCAAGGCCTCTTCCAGGGCCAGAGACCTGGTCCAGCAGATTCTCGCCTTCACCCGCCAGACAGAGAAGAAAACCGAGCCCATTGATATAGTCCAGACGACCGGAGATTCTTTAAGGCTTCTGCACGCCACTATCCCGAAATCGGTTGAGATACGCAGAAATTTTGATCTGGATGCGAAAATATTTGTGGTTGCCGATCCCACCCAGATCCATCAATTGATGCTGAATCTCTGCACCAACGCGATTCAGGCCATGCATGAAAAGGGTATTCTGGCAATCAATCTGACAGAAGAGAATCTCACAGACAAGGATTTGTTTAATCAGATTGACAAAAAACCCGGCCCGTATATCCGCCTTACTGTCCGTGACAGCGGTGGCGGCATTGCGCCGGACATTTTAGAGCGGATTTTTGATCCCTTTTTCACCACAAAGGATATCGGCCAGGGTACCGGTATGGGACTTTCCGTTGTTCACGGCATCGTAGAAAGCACAGGCGGTTTTATAACTGTTGACAGTGTCGTTGGCCAGGGAACCTCCTTTGACTTATATTTCCCCAAGGCTGACAACACCAGGGTGCAAAAGGCAAAAATCGCCGTAACGATCCCAACCGGCTCTGAAAGAATACTTTTCATTGATGATGAACAAACGCTGGCGGATCTGGGAAAAGAGATCCTGGGATCCCTGGGCTATGCAGTAACAACAGTTACCAACAGCAGGGCGGCACTTGCAATGTTCAAGTCGCAACCAGATGATTATGATCTCATTGTTACTGATATGACCATGCCGGAGTTGACCGGCAAAGAACTGGCCGCCGAATTATTACAGATAAGGCCTGATGTCCCGATCATTCTCTTCACCGGCTACAGCTCGGTAATCTCAAAGGAAGATGCGGAAAAGGCCGGTATCCGCAAGTTCTGCATGAAGCCCTATGACACTATAAAACTGGCAACTACTGTCAGAAAGGTCCTCGATGAAGACAGCGCCCGGCCGCATTCATCCTGAGCGGTAAAGAAATCCCCTTCATAGTCATTTCCTTCTGCAGTAAGCTCTCTATGCAGCTGCAGCACCCTGAAAACTTTCTTTGCTGGGTAAATTCTTGCCTTGCATATGTGATGGCACGGTTTAATTGCTGCAGCATGCATTGCACATCGGATTAATTATAATTAGCTTTATAATTGTGTGTGGATATGTCCTGTATTTATGGTATTTTTATACTACCGGGCGAACCTATTCTTTTGGTCAGAATTTAGTTTGAGCTACCCTGGTATGGCAATTTTACCATACTTTTTTTCTGCAAAATCATTTATTTCGGGGAGGTACTTATGGCACGCTTATTACAGTCACTTGTTATCCTGGTTTGTCTCATTGCCATTACGGCATGCGCGCTTGAGACAAAAACCCAGAAGGGCGGTACCTATGGCGCAGCCGGTGGCGCTGTTGCCGGGGCGGTCATCGGTCAAATAGTCGGGCGCGACACCGAGGCAACGCTCATCGGGGCCGCCATCGGTGCTGCTGTCGGCGGTGCCGGTGGCGCGGCCATTGGCAACATGATGGACAAACAGGAGGCGGAAATGCGCCAAGCCCTGGCAGACTCGGAAGCGGCTGCCATACGACGGGAAGGAAACCTCCTGGCGGTCAGCTTGCGTGGCGATGTCACATTTGACACGGATTCGGCAATTGTCAAAAGCGGCCTCTATTCCGAAATTGACCGGATTGCCAATATCCTGGTCAAGTATCCCCAGACCGTTATCCAGGTCGAAGGCCACACGGACAGTACCGGGTCGGAGACCTATAACATGGATCTGTCGGCCCGCCGGGCTGAGGCCGTTAAAAACCTGCTGGTCCAAAGAGGTGTTGATCCCATAAGAATTCTGACAGTGGCATTTGGAGAGTCTGCGCCAATAGCTTCAAATGCAACCGACTATGGACGCGCCCAGAACAGAAGGGTCGAAATAAAAGTTGCTCCCAATGCTTAGCAATCAGCAGGTTTTTTTCCTTGACAGTTGATCCGGCGGCAGCACGCAACACCTTGAACCGGCTGCGGGCTGCCGCCATAGCTGTTGCCCCCGGCAGCTAGCCAGAGACCCTTAGGAACCGGTTTTTTAAGGTGCCTGCAATACTATCCGGCTGTTTTGAATAATGGCTCATGAACCCGTTATAAGGCTTGCCGCCTTCCTTGGTGTTTTTTTCCTGATTGCAACCTGGGAATTATTGTCTCCCCGCCGTCAGCTTGCGACTCCCAAGGCTTTGCGCTGGCTCGCCAATATAAGCATCACCGTGCTGGGGACTGCTCTCACCCGGGGTATTTTCCCGGTTCTTGCCGTTACCGTTGCTGCTAAGGGCAACACGCCGGGTTTATTGGAGCATGTACATCTTCCCTTGTCCCTTAAAGTGTTAACCGGCATCCTGGCACTTGATCTCATCATCTATCTGCAGCACGTCACATTCCATGCCGTACCGCTCTTATGGCGCCTCCACATGATGCATCACGCCGACCTTGATATTGATGTGACAACCGGTCTGCGTTTTCATCCCATTGAGGTGATGCTGTCCATGGCCATCAAGATAGCCGCCATTGTCATCATCGGCCCCCCGGTTCTGGCCGTGATACTTTTCGAGATTCTGCTCAACGCTACATCCATGTTCAATCACGGCAATATTTACATACCAGCCGGTGTTGATAAATTTCTCCGGCTGCTGGTGGTAACTCCTGATATGCACCGGGTGCATCATTCAGTCGCCATTCGTGAGACCAACAGTAATTTCGGTTTTAATTTTCCCTTATGGGACAGAATTTTCAGGACCTATAAAGCCCAGCCCGCTGCCGGCCATAAAGACATGGTGATCGGCCTTTCCCAGTTCAGGGACAGGAAGCGGCTCACATTTCCCTGGCTGCTGGCCTTGCCGTTCATCGGCAAACCGGGCATATATCCACGCAATCCGTTTGCCCGCCATTCAGAACAAAAAAAATCAAAAAAATGACGGGCATGGCGAAGAGAGGCAGTATTGTTTCGCTACTCCACCATCTTCAGCATATCATCAATGATCTGCAAACCCGCATTCCAGAATTCCGGGTCATCCGGGTCAATAGCGAAAGGCTTCAGGAGTTTGTAAGGGGTCTCGTTGCCGCCGGCTGATAGCAGGTCAAGATATTTTGGCACAAAAGAGGCTCCCTCTTTTTTATAAAGCGCATACAATGCCAGGACCAGCAGTTCGCCAAAGGCATAGGAATAAACATATCCCGGTGTATGCAGGAAGTGCGGGATATAGGACCACCAGATGCCGTAGTCTTCCGTGAGCCCCACCGAGTCACCGAACATCCGGCGCTGGGTCGTCAGCCACATTTCAGTGACCTCTTCTGTCTTGAGTTCTCCCTGTTCCCTTCTGGCATTATGCACCTTATCTTCAAAACGGTTCATGGATACCTGCCGGAACACTGTGGCAAAGATCGATTCAAGCTTCTGGCAGACAAAAGCCCTTTTTTCCTCCTTGTCATCAAGCAGTTCCAGTTGGGCATTAAATACCAGCAGTTCCGCAAACACGGATGCCGTCTCTGACAGGACCAGGGTACTGTTGCTGTTGTAGTAGCCCTGTGCGGCGGCAAGGTACTGGTGGACGCCGTGCCCCAGTTCGTGGGCCACGGTGGAGACATCACGCAGGTTGCCGGTATAATTGACAAGGACATAGGGGTGCACATCCGGTACACAGGGATGGGCAAAGGCCCCTCCCCTTTTGCCCTCCTGTACCGGGGCATGGATCCATTTGCGGTCAAAGAAATAGCCGCCGATTTCGGCCATGCGGGGTGAAAATTTTTCAAAGGCATCAAGTACCATGGATCTGGACTCGGACCAGGAAATCTTCTTTTCCGGCAAATGGGGCAACGGCGCATAGCGGTCATAATCAAGCAGTTCCTCCAGGCCGAGCATCTTTTGCTTGACCCGGTAATAGCGCTGCGGGATATCGTAGCGTGCGGTCACCGCCCTGATTAATGTATCGACTGTTTTATCATGCAGCTCATTGCCGAGATTCATCGAACTGACCCAGGCCGGATATTGCCGCAAACGGTCGGTTATCATTTTATCAGCCAGCAGGGTATTGAAGACATAGGTGAGGATATGCAGTTGCCCCTTGAGCCCTGCCGTTAAATCTGCGGCTGCCTGCTGGCGCACCTTGCGGTCCGGGTTATACAGATCGGCCAGCACCTCCTCTTCGGTCCTCTTTTTTTCTCCGAATTTCATGTGCCCCATAACCTTCTCAAACAGGGTGGTCCAGCTGCCCCGCCCGACCGGGGACAGTTCAAGAAACAGTTTTTCCTCT
>JAWVYE010000077.1:0-6769 GCA_033722905.1 Desulfobulbales bacterium | reverse complement strand
ACCAATTATAAAACCTTATAATGATACGTAAAGCAACGGCATCCCTCTTTGGCAACATTTTTCCGGCAGTCCTGGTATTGCTGTTCAGCAGCGGCTGTGCTTCTCTGTTCATCAATCCCCTCCTTGATCCCTTAACCCTTTCCCTGGAGAAACAAACCGATCTTGACCTGCTGCAGGAAGGGGCTCCCGCCTTGCTTTTAATACTTGACGGACTTATAGTGAAAACTCCCGGGAATGAACGGCTGCTGCTGGCTGCAACCAAGGCATACGCCGCCTATGCCACGACCCTTTTTACAGACGGCCAGACCGAACGGGCGGCCGCCGTGAGTGCCAAGGCAAAGACTCACGGCATCAGTCTCATCAGGCGGCTGCCGGGCCTGGAGAATATAAAAGACCTGAATATCAATGAAATTGACCAAGCCCTTGCCGGCATACCTCCGGACCGGGTGGACCATCTATTCTGGGGCGCCTATGGGTGGGCGACATGGATACAGTACCAGGAGGGAGCTCCGGTGGCCATGGCGGACCTTCCCATTGTCGAGCGCATCATGCTCAGGGTTGTGGAACTGGATGAATCCTATTATTATGGCGGAGCTCATATTTTTCTTGGCTCTTACTATGGCAGCCGTCCGAAGATGTATGGCGGCGAACCCGGAAAAAGCCGGAAACACTTTGAGCGGGCCCTGGAACTCAATAAGAGAAAGTTTCTCCTTACGCATGTTGCTTACGCCCAAACCTATGCCCGTCAGATGTTCGACCGGGAACTTTATTTCAATCTGTTGACCGAGGTGCTTGAGCAGCCCCTGACTGATTCGGAAATGGCGTCAAGCAATAAGCTGGCAAAAATTTCTGCCCAAAAGCTCATGGACCGGATCGATGAATTCTTCTGAAATTACTGAAGTGTCATGAAAACAATTTATTCATTTTTCTCTTTGCTGATATTTGTCCTTTTTTTCTGCACAGCACCCGGAACGGCTGATGCCGGCAAGACGAAGTATATTTTCAAGGTTGCCTCACTGGCTCCGGAAGGAAGTGTCTGGGCCAAAAGGTTTCGTGACTTTACCACTGAGGTTACGGAAAAAAGCAACGGCGATATCGGCTTTAAAATCTATGCCGGCGGCGTCATGGGTGACGACCGGGCCATGTACCGCAAAATGCGGGTCGGCCAGATCAACGGCGGTGGCTTCACCATGACCGGCATAGGTGAGGTTGTCCCGGATTTCAGGGTGCTGGGCATTCCTTTTTTCTTCAACTCCTATGATGAGGTCGATTTTCTAAAGGAGAGGCTTTTCCCGCGGCTGCAAAAAGAATTTGCTGAGAAAAACATGGTGCTGTTGGCACTGTCTGAAGTGGGCTTTATATATACTTTGTCACAAAAGCCAATCACAACGCTGGCTGAGCTGAAGAAAAGCAAGGCCTGGGCCCCGGAAGGCGACCCCATAAGCAAGGTCCTGCTTGAATCGGTCGGGCTGTCTCCCATACCCCTGTCAATCCCCGATGTCCTCACTTCCCTGCAGACAGGCCTGATCAATACCACCTTTAACTCATTTTACGGTTCCATAATCATGCAATGGTTCACCCGTATTTCCTATATTACAGACATTCCCTTTGTCTATGCGTACGGGGCCTTTATCCTGGACAAAAAGACCTTTTCCAGGCTGCCGGCCGATTATGCCGCCATGATGCATGCAACTGCCCGCAAACATTTCGCAAAACTACTCACCGACACCAGGCAAAGCAATGAGGACGCCTTGCAGGTCCTGCAGGATAACGGCATTTCCCTGGTGCAGCTCACCCCGGAATCGAAAACAGAGTTGTTGAACTACCGGGAAATGACCGTCGAAAAACTGGTAGGCGATGCCTTTTCCAAGGGTATTTACACGGAAGCCGTGCAACTCCTGGAAGAATTCCGCAGAGCCCGGACCGCTATCCAGTAGTTTCTATTTCATGGACAGCCTGAAAAAAAACTTCAGCCTCACCTTGAGATTTGTTTCCCGGATAGAGGAATCCTTGCTCTGTTTCCTCCTCTCCGCCATGATCCTGCTGGCCTGCGTCCAGATTTTTCTGCGCTTCTTTTTCTCCACCGGTTTTGCCTGGGCCGAGCCCCTGCTGCGCTACATGGTGCTCTGGGCCGGCCTGTTCGGGGCCGCCGTTGCCACAAAGAAAGGCAAGCACATCTCCATCGATATAATATCCCACCTGCTTCCGGACCGTTTCAATCCGTGGCTCCAGGTCCTGCTCAATCTTTTTTCAACAGTGGTCGGTTCCGGCCTCACCTATGCTGCAATAAAATTTGTCCGTGATGAAGCTTATTACGGCGGCAGAGGGTTGCTTGACATTCCCTCCTGGGGGCTTAACCTTGTTTTCCCCCTGGCTTTCGGCATCATCACCCTGCGCTTCTTCATACTGGCCTGCAAATACCTGGGCCTGGCATTTTCACAGCCCCGAACTTCCAGCAACGGCTGATTTTTCCCATGGGCCTCGGCAAAGTATTCATTTTTCTTCTGGCAATTCTCGGGACACCCCTGTTTATTGTCATAGCCGCCCTGGCCCTGCTTTCCTTTTATGCCATTGAAATTGATCTTTCAGTGGTTATTATCGAGATGTCACGGCTGGCGGACACACCCCTGCTGCTCACACTGCCGCTGTTCATCTTTGCCGGAACTCTTCTGGCGGAAAGCGGCACCCCCCGGAGGCTGCTGCGCCTGTCTCAGGTTCTCCTCGGATGGATGCCCGGCGGCCTGGCTGTGGTTTCCCTTATGGTATGCGCAGTGTTTACGGCTTTTACCGGGGCATCGGGGGTGACAATCTTTGCCCTTGGCGGCCTGCTCTATCCTGCTCTTATCAAAGACGGCTACGGTGAGCGTTTTTCCCTGGGGCTCATCACTTCCTCAGGCAGTCTCGGGCTTCTGTTTCCTCCGAGCCTGCCGCTTATCCTCTATGGAGTTATTGCGGA
Source organism: Desulfobulbales bacterium (assembly GCA_033722905.1). Taxonomy (GTDB): domain Bacteria; phylum Desulfobacterota; class Desulfobulbia; order Desulfobulbales; family BM004; genus BM004. The sequence continues at coordinate 3,813 of JAWVYE010000077.1, read as the reverse complement.
AACCAGGGTGGACCAGCTCTTTTTAGCCGGCATTATCCCCGGCATCCTCATGGTCATTCTCCTCACCGCCTACAGCATGGTGAAAGGGCCGGTCCGGAGCCCGGAAGCTTCCCCGAAAGCTACCTTTAAGGACATGCTCTCAGCTTTACGTGAAGCAGCCTGGGAACTGCCCCTGCCGGTCATTGTCCTCGGGGGCATTTACGGCGGATTTTTTGTCGCGGGAGAAGCAGCGGCCGTTACCGCACTCTATGTCCTTATTGTGGAAGTCCTCATTTACCGTGACATTTCCATTACCAGGCTGCCGAAAATCATGGTGCAGAGCATGGTGCTGTTCGGCGGCATCCTCGTTGTCCTGGCCGCATCCATGGCAACGACAAACTACCTCATTGACCAACAGGTGCCCATGCGCCTCTTTGAAATTATCCAGGAGTATATTTCCAGCAAGTACACCTTTCTGCTGCTGCTCAATATCTTTCTTCTTATTGTCGGCTCCATGCTTGATATATTTTCCGCCCTGGTGCTTGTTGTGCCGATCATAATTCCCATTGCTGAAGCCTACGGTATCAACCTGACCCACCTCGGCATCATCTTCCTGACCAACCTGCAGATCGGCTACTGTACTCCCCCGGTGGGCCTGAACCTTTTCCTGGCAAGTTACCGCTTTGATAAATCCGTCGTAACTCTGTACAGGGCAACTCTGCCCTTTCTCGCTCTTCTGATGATCACCCTGATCATCATTACCTATTTTCCGATCGTGAGCCTGGTTCTGGTTAATCTCCGCGGCTGATCGACCATTACAGTTTATTTTGCATCCTGGATGCGGTAAATGCCTGGTATAAAAAATAGTAATGGTTTCATACTGTTTGAAGCATTATAGTAAGAAGAACTTATTTGCAGACTCTTGACCATTTTCCTTATCAGGCCGCCTTATGAGAAAAATCCTTTTCACCTGTCTGGTTCTCGTTGTAATTGCCATCGGCTTATTGCACTTTTTTACTCCGGGCTACCTGATTTTCTACCATGACATGTACAGGCGCCTCAGTTATTTTCCCATTGTCCTCGGAGCTATCTGGTTCGGGGTCTGGGGAGGGCTCCTGCTTGCCGTCATGTCCTCAATCGCCTTCATTCCCCATGTCCTTATCTACATAGGCGAGGGCACGGGAACCTATGTCAGTGAACTGACCGAGATAATCCTTTACCTGGCGGCAGGAACAGTCACAGGGATAATAGCCGGCCGGGAATCCCTTTTGCGCAAGAAGTATGAAAAATTATCAGAACAACTTGAAGGCTCCTATGATAAGCTGCACAGGGAGACACAACTCCTCATTGAAGCTGAGGAGCAGTTGAGCGCCGCCCAGAAGCTTTCCGCCCTCGGCCAACTTTCAGCCTCCCTGGCCCATGAGATTAAAAATCCACTGTCGTCCATAAAAGGTACGGCAGAGATCCTGCTTGATGAGTTCCCCCGGGATCACCCTAAAAGGGAATTTGTCGAAATTCTGCTCAAGGAGACCAGACGGCTCAATAATACGGTAGAGGAGGTTTTACAGTTTTCACGCCGCGGCATGCAGGGAAAGACCAAAGAGGAAGCACAATCTGAACCACTGTCCCAGGTCCTTGACAGGGTTGCAAGCCTGCTTGCCAGCCAGCTCAGAAAAAAAAGCATCACCCTTAACCTCTCCGGCTGGGAGGCGGGAAAAACCTTTCATGTTGCCGGCGACAAAATGTCGCAGGTCTTTCTAAACATCATACTGAATGCTATAGATGCCGCTCCTGTTAGAGGGGAGATAACAATTGCAACCGTGCAGCAGGACACCGGTTACTCCGTAAGCGTTTCAGACAACGGCCCCGGTATTCCGGATACATCCGGAGATAGAATTTTTGAACCGTTCTACTCTTCCAAGGAGGGGGGCACAGGCCTCGGCCTGTCCATCAGCAAGAAAATAGTCGAGAGTTATGGCGGCACCCTGACCCTTTCGCAAGCGGTGAACGGGGGCGCATGCTTTACCGTATTCCTGCCCTGGAAAAATTCCGGCGGCGACGTGAAAGAACAGACAAAGAGTGACTTCAAGAATATCAACGGTCACTAATAGAAACTGAATTGCACCTGAATCAGTGCTTCAATTTGCAAAGAGGTCCATATGGCAGATACGATTCTTCTCATAGATGATGATGAAAGTTTACGAAGGGTCACGGAATATAACCTGGCAGAGGCCGGATTTGATCTCATTACCGCCAGCTCCGGACGCGAGGGCTTAAGGCTGTTTAGCGAAAACAACCCCGCCCTGGTGATCACCGATGTCAAGCTGGGCGACATGGACGGCCTGGAGGTGCTTGCCGCCATTAAGCAGGAGTCGCCGGACACTCCGGTTATTGTTATCACAGCCTTCGGTTCCATTGAAATGGCTGTCAAAGCCATGCATGAGGGCGCCTTTAATTTCATAACCAAGCCTTTTGACCGTGATACGCTGCGGCTCTCCTGCAGCAAAGCCCTGGAGCTTACCTCCCTGCGCTCGCAGAAGCAGCAGCTTGCAGATGAGGTCGACCGGCTGACAGGCACCTCAGGAATGGAAACGGCAAATTCTGCCATGGCCGAGCTGTTGAAAACGGCCCTGCGAGTGGCGGAAAGCGAGGCCACCGTCCTGATTACCGGTGAATCAGGAACCGGGAAAGAGGTTCTTGCCAGGCTGGTGCACCAGCACAGCCCCCGCAAGGACGGGCCGATGGTTGCCGTCAACTGCACCGCCATACCTGACAACCTCATTGAAAGTGAACTTTTCGGCCACGTCAAGGGCGCCTTTACCGGGGCTATCGCCAACCGCAAAGGACGCTTCCAGAGTGCGTCCCAGGGCACCCTGTTTCTTGATGAGATCGGTGAGCTGAAAATGGATATGCAGGCTAAACTGCTGCGTGCCATCCAGGAGCGCGAGGTGGAGCCGGTCGGCTCAGACCGCACTGAAAAGGTCGATGTGCGCATCATTGCCGCCACAAACAAGGATCTGCATGAAGAGGTTGCCAAGGGAATTTTCCGCGAAGACCTCTATTACCGTCTCAGCGTCATACCGCTGCATATCCCGCCGTTGCGCGAAAGGCGTGAGGATATTCCGGCCCTGGCAAATCATTTTCTCAAAAAGCTCGCGGCACCGCGGGGGGTGAAGTTTTCCGACAAAGCCATGTCGGTCATGAAAAAGTATGACTGGCCCGGCAATATTCGGGAGCTGCAGAACTCGGTTGAGCGGAGTATTATTTTACGCAAAGGCAACATCATCGACCCTGACGATATAAGCCTGCCCAGCGCCAAAAGTTCCGACGCTCTGGAAATACCGGATATCCCGCCCGAAGGGGTCTCCCTGGAGGAAATCGAGAAAGGCCTCATTATCAAGGCCCTGGAAAAAAGCAACGGCAACCGCTCCCAGGCGGCCCGCCTGCTGAAAATCCCGCGGCATGTCCTGATTTACCGCCTGGAAAAATTCAAGCTCTAAGTTGTAATCAGAGTCCATTTCAAACAAGCTTCCGGCAAAAAATCGGTGCAGGAAACCTACTATTTCTTGTCTGCATACTATTGTCCCAAATTCATTTCCATAATGCATTAATCTTCTGTCCGCATTGTCCTGCCTTAAAAGCAATCTATGTTCAGCACGTGAAGTAAACATTCTATAGGGCTCATCTGTTGATTTTGTTACAAGATCATCAATCAAAACCCCTATGTATGCTTCACTCCTTTTAAGAACAAGCTCAGACCTTCCTTGGATCTTAAGCGCTGCATTAATTCCTGCAATTAAACCCTGGGCTGCAGCTTCCTCATATCCAGATGTT
>JAWVYE010000076.1:0-6794 GCA_033722905.1 Desulfobulbales bacterium | reverse complement strand
TAACCGGGATTGGCTTATAGCCTGTGCCGGTGCTGCCGGACCCGCTTTGGAGGGTGGGGTGGCCCGTATGGGAATGCGTGCCCAAACAGGCGCCATAGAACATTGCGCCATTTCTCCTGAGAACGGCAGGCTAACGTACCAGACCATTGGCAGTGAACCGGCCCGGGGCATATGCGGTTCAGGCGTCATAGACCTTGTTGCCGGGCTCTATCTTGCCAGGATTATTGATATTCGCGGCAAATTCAGGCCAGGGCAACCACAGGCAGAAGGCCGCCTGCTCGAGCTGGAGGACGGCCTTGCCTATGTGGTTGTGCCCGCAGAAGAAACCCGCAATGGCAAACCAATTTTATTAAGCCAGGTGGACATTGACGCCCTGATGCGCTCTAAAGCCGCCATGTATTCCATTCTGGCCACGATAACCAACCAGGTGGGCGTGTCGTTTCAAGAATTAAGCAGGATATATGTGGCAGGCGCCTTTGGCAAACATATAGCTCCCCGTCAGGCTATAGTCTTGGGCATGCTGCCTGATTTGCCTCTGGAAGTTTACCAGCCCCTGGGCAACAGCTCACTGGCAGGTGCAGAGCTGATCCTTACAGACGATGCAGCCAGGGAAAGATGCCGAAAGGTCGTGGCTAAAGTCACCTATGTTGAATTGAATGTCAATCAGGAATTCATGATCCGTTTTTCCGGCTCCCGGTTCATACCCCATACCGATCATACCCTCTTCCCTTCAGTGCCTTTCCATGGTGACCCGTAAGCCCTGGTATTACTGGTAACTTGCAACATACATAGGACACATGTTAATATAGCACCTTTGTGAAAAAAATACCCCTGAGCCCGGGGCTGATATAGGTACTCATTATTGAAAGTAAATAAACAGAAACTAGGTAAGTACAACAGGTACTGTACCGTCAGCAAAAACTCGGCAAAAGAAAGACTCCGCAAGTTCTGGGATGTATTCCAGAAGGATGATGATGTCCTGGTGATCATCAATGCTGACCCTGATGCTCTGGCATGCGCCATGGCAGTCAAACGTCTTCTGCGTTACAGGGTGAAAAGTATTGTCATCGGCTATCCGAACGAGATCAGGAGACTGAGCAACATCGCCATGATGGACCTGCTCAAGATCCAGGCGGAAAGGCTGCAGAATCTCAGGCTTGATGACTACACCAAAAAGGTGATGCTCGACTCGCAGCCTTCCCATTTGCCCATATTTGAAAATATCGAGTGTGATGTGGTTATTGACCACCATCCGGTGACCAACAGCTGGAAGGCGACCCATGTCGATATCAGGCCCGATTACGGGGCCGCCGCCTCGATTATGGTTGAATACCTGCGGGCCGCTGAACTGAAACCGTCGGTATACCTCGCCACAGCCCTGTTCTATGCCATCAAGGTTGATACCCATAATTTTGAGAAAAAGGCACGCATAGCAGATGCCATTTCCTTCCGGTATCTTTTTGATATAGCCAACAAGAACATGGTCAGGAAGATTGAGCTTTCGGAACTGCGTCTTTCTGAGTTGAGTTATTTTAAGACAGCTCTTACTGAGATGAAGGTGAGCAAGAGACGGCTTTATGCCCATGTCGGCAGGGTCCGTAGCCCGGATATCCTTGTAATTATTGCTGATTTTCTTAACCAGGTGCATGATATTTCCTGGGTTTTTGTTTCAGGAATTCATGGTGAACGGCTGGTCGTCATATTCCGCTGCGACGGTTACAAGAGAAATGCCGGCAAGCTGGCAGCCAAGATCTTTGGAGAAATCGGGTCGGCCGGGGGGCATAAAGAAGCGGCAAGGGCCGAGGTGCCGTTGAAGAACCTTGACCTGCAGGACAATGCATTTACAACTATATCCTTAAAGAATTTAGCTACAAAACATTTATAAAAAATTTCCAGCCTGCCGGCTGTAGATATAAACCTGATATAATAACCTCTACCTTGGAGCGGTATGAAACGCAAGCCAAGAACATTGGCCATGATTCTTGCCGGTGGCAGGGTTGATGATCTCACAGTCCTCACCTTTCACAGGCCAAAATCCGCCGTACCCATCGGTGGTTTTACGAGAGTAATCGATTTTCCCTTAAGTAATTTGATGAACTCCGGCCTGGACCGGGTCGCGATTCTCAGCCAGTATAGAAGCTACTCCCTCATTAACCATATAGGTATAGGCGCAGCCTGGGACATGATCGGCCGCTACCGCGGTATTTCTATTCTGCCGCCCTATATCGGCTATGGCAATTCCCAATGGTACCGGGGCTCTTCAGACGCGGTATACCAGAACCTTGATTTTATCCACTATATAAACCCTGAGCAGCTGCTTATTCTTTCCGGCGATCATATTTATCGCATGGACTACAGGGAAATAATCAACTACCACCAGGAGAAGGATGCCGATCTCACCATAGCCTGCAAAAAGGTACCGATGCATGAAGCGCACCGCTTTGGTCTGGCCGACATCGATGATGAGGACGGGGAGCTGGGCGGCAGGGTAATACGGTACAGGGAAAAGCCGGAAGACCCGGAATATAACTGGGCCTCGTTGACGGTGTTCTGTTTTAAACCCGAGGTGCTCTATAAAATGCTTGAAGCAAATATCATGGAAGACGCCTCCTTTGAATTCGGCCGTGATATAATCCCGCGCATGATGAATGAGAAGTGCAAGGTCTACGGTTACAAGTTCAAGGGGTATTGGGGGTATACCAGGACAATTGAGGAATACTGGCAGACAAACATGGATCTGCTGGGGTCTGACCCTAAAATAGATTTTGCTGATTGGGGTATCCGGACCAACCTTGAGCACCGGGGGATCAGTGACTGCCAGCCCCTGAAAATAGGTGACAGCGCCAGGATTTCAGACAGCCTCATCTATAACGGCTGTATTGTTGAAGGCGAAGTGGAGCATTCCATCCTCTTTCCCGGTACCTGTGTCGGCAAAGGGGCAAAAGTGAAGGATTCAGTGCTCTTTTTTAAGAATGTTGTAGGCAAAGACGCCGTTCTGAATAAGGTCATAAGTGATGTCAACACGACCTTCGGCAGGGGAGTAAGGATTGGCGCCGAAGGTAAAAGTGATCCCCGCAAGGCTTCTGTCATCGGCTGGAATAACTTTATCAATGCAGATACCGTAATTGGTTCAGGCTGTACAATATACCCCAGCCTTGCCACAGACAAAATTCCCAAGCAGGTAGAATCCGGTGAGGTGGTCCGGTGAGCAGCACGGAAGATACCCTGGTCCTCTTATTGGCAGGTGGTGTTGGCAGCCGTCTCAATATCCTGGTGAAAACCAGGGCCAAGCCGGCGGTCCCCTTTGCAGGCCTGTACAGGATAATTGACTTCAGCCTGAGCAATGTCATGAATTCAGGCATGAAGCATGTCGGCGTACTGACGCAATACAAGCCATTGTCACTCATGCGCCACCTGGGAACCGGGGAGGCCTGGGATTTAGGCGGCCGTTCCCGTGGCATAAAGATTCTCCCACCCAGCACAGGTTTCAAGGAGTCAGACTGGTATAAGGGTACCGCTGACGCCATCCGCCAGAACTTGAATTTTATCAAGTCACATCCTTCCAAGGAAATACTCATTCTCTCCGGTGATCATATCTACCAGATGGACCTCCATGCCATGATTGAGTTTCACCGCCGGAAAAATGCCGATATCACCATCGGCATGATGATTGTCCCGGAAAGCCAGATCCATCAGTTTGGCGCCGGGATAACAAATGATGAAGGCCGGATTGTCGAATGGGAGGAAAAACCAAAGGTTGCCCGCACCAACCTGGCATCCATGGGAATTTATGTCTTTGAAAGCAAATATCTATTACATTTATTGGCACAAGATAAAGACATGCTGGATTTCGGTATGCACCTGATACCGGGTGCGGTGGCCAGGGATAATGTTTTTGCGTATCCGTTCAATGGGTATTGGCGCGATGTCGGAACTATACAGGCATACTGGGAAGCCAATATGGATCTCCTCAAAGATAATCCTGAGATTTTCCCTGAAGCCTGGGGTATCAGGCCCAACCTTGAATCTGAACAGCTGCAGGCAGACCGGATTCCGGCCCGTTTCGCGGCAGACTGCAGGGTCAGCCGGTCCATGATCTCAGCAGGGTGTGTCATAGAAGGGGAGGTGATCAATTCCGTCCTGTCCCCGGGGGTAAAAGTCGGCCCGGGTTGTCATATACGGAACTCCATTATTCTGCATGACTGTGTTATTGAAGAGGGAGTGACAGTTGACCTGGCAATAATGGATAAACGGGCCAGGGTCGGCAAAGGCTCTGTTGTGGGCAAAGGAGGCAACAGTGACATTGCCAACAGCAACTACCCCGATCACCTGTATACAGGTATATCACTGGTCGGCAAGGAGGCTGATATCCCGCCGGGTACTATAATCGGCCGCAACTGTATAATCAATCCATGGTGCACCCGGGCGGATTTTAACAATACAGTTTTAGCGGACGGGGCAACAGTTAGTGCAATGGGCAGGGATGAAGGATAATAAAAAAGGAGAAACTTTTATGAAAACAATGGCAATTCTGGTTATTGCAACAGTCATGGCAGGTTTTGCTGCTGTCCATGCCCAAGACAATGCAGCGGTGACTTTTCAGGATTTTATTGAAGGCAAGAAGGCCTTTGAGGACAGCTGTATGAAATGTCATGCCCTGGAAAGACCCCTGAAGAAAATCGCCAACCGCCAGGAATGGGAACTCACATTAAGCAAGATGATTGATAACGGGGCCGTTTTAAGCAAAAAGCAAAGGCGGCAGGTTCTCGAATACCTGGTGGCAAAATCTGCTTTCCAGCAGAAATGCTCTGTCTGTCACAGCCTGGAGCGACCCCTGCAAAAGAACAAGGAGTTCCAGGCCTGGATCGTAACGGTAAGACGCATGGCAGCAAAAAAACCGCAACATCTGACCGAGGAGGAAATCCAGGCAATCTCCGGCTTTCTGACAGCAAAGGGCGCGGCAACATCACTCTACTAGGGATAAAAAAAATGGGAAATACGCTGTTTTTTATTGACAAATCACTGTGAAAAATCTATGTCAACGTATCCTATTTTTAGGGAATTATTTTTTGCGGGTGTATTAAGCAATAATAATTGGCAGTTATTGTTAGAAGTTATACTTAGTACATAAGTATTTAAGGAAAAAACACAAAGGAGGAAAGTAAGTCATGAGTAAAAAATCTTTAATACTGTTGGTGGTAACAGCCTTAACCTTGGGCCTGGCTCTCAGCGTTTCAATGAGTTTCGCAGAAGCAGACAAGGGACCGGAGTCAATAACCATGAATGCAGATGGTAAGAAGGCTGCAGAGTTTCCGCATAAAGCACATCAGGGAAAAAATGAATGTTCAGTCTGCCACCATAAAAGTGTAGACGGCAAGAAGGCTCCCATAGCTGAGGGTGATGCAATTGCCAAATGTGACACCTGCCATAATGCTGATTTTGCCAACGAGAAGCTGCGCACCTGGAAAGACATTGGTCATGGCCTGTGCAAAGACTGCCATACCAAGATGAAAGATGCCGGTGCCCCCACCAAATGCGGTGCCTGCCATCCAAAGAAACAGTAATTATTTCTTTATTGTTCTTACGAAGGGCTGCCCCGCAAAGGCAGCCCTTTTTTTTGTGCGCAGAAGGTCCGGGGACAGATTGCAAATCTGTCAGCAGGCGTTTCAAGTGTATTGCTTGCACAGAGATATGATTTAGTGTAAAAAGTCATCCTGCATTTCACCTTGCCCCCGTAGCTCAGGGGATAGAGCACAGGATTCCTAATCCTGGTGCCGCACGTTCGAATCGTGCCGGGGGCACCAATTTATATTTATCAGCGGTCAGCGTTCAGCAATCAGCTATCAAAACAGGGGTCAGACAACGGTTTTTCTTCCTAATCCTGGTGGAGCACGTTTGTGTCCGTCAATCATCAGCAGTATCGTATGCTGATAATCGTGCCGGGGGCATCACTCAAGCAGGAGTTTAGGACATTATTACTGAGGATCAGTACCGCGCTGCTTTACCTGATTTTTTCCTTACTTCCTCTTTCTTTTTCTTCTGTCCAGATATCTTTTGAGTGCTTCTTGTGATGAATACCAGAGGCGGCCTTTTTTATGGGCCTCAAGTTTTCCGGTACGGGCCAGGAGATTAAGATATTTTGCAGAGAACCTGGAGTCATCTGCCAGTTCCTTTAAAGTGATGAATTGCTCTTTGGCCTTTCGGGATGGTGTTACTACATTCAGGTAGATGTCCAAACTCCGTTGAACCGATTGGGCAATAAACATCACGAAAGGAGCTGGATCGCCCTTATCAGCTTCCGCCAGCAAGCGGTAATATCTTTTCCGGTCGTTTTTAAGAATCACGACAAGCGGATATCCTGCCCGCAACAGGACAATATTCATCGCCAGACGGGTGGTACGCCCATTGCCATCAAAGAAAGGATGGATAAACACAAGACGGTGATGAAAAACGGCTGCCAGTTCTATTGGATGCAGTTTCTGCCCCTCTTTTTGTGTCCACTTGATCAGTTCATGCATCAACCTCGGCACCTCAATAGCTTCCGGAGGAGCGTGGGAGCCTCCGCCGATAATAACATTGCTATTCCGGTATCTGCCGGCCCATTTGTGATCGATATCGTGCATGACGATCCCGTTTAACTCCCTGATGACTTTTTCGCTTAATGGCACCGGGGTTTTCCTGTCAACCAGGTTGAAAAGGTATTCCAATGCTTCCGTATGTCCCTTGGCTTCCAGGTGATCTTTGAGAGGTTTTCCCCTGATCGTCAATCCTTCGTTAATCACCAGAAAGGTTTC
>JAWVYE010000075.1:0-6828 GCA_033722905.1 Desulfobulbales bacterium | reverse complement strand
AAATTCCCGCTCCCTGATGAATATCACCTTTAATCTGCCCAGTTCCGGACTGGAAGAAAAATTTATCCGGGAAGCTGCTGCGGCATCACTTGACGGTCTCAAAGGACACAGGTCTGTCGGTGGTTGCCGTGCATCTATATATAATGCCTTTCCGCGGGAAGGTGTTGAAAAGCTGGTGGCCTTCATGCTGGAGTTTGAAGATAAAAACAATTAATGTATTGAAACCGATCCCTTAGGTTGTCTCTTAACAGTGCACTACGAAGGAAATGTAATCCGGCCTCCCAGTGAGGCGAACTCGATTATCCTGCAGATTGCCGTAGGTTGTTCCCATAACAAATGCACTTTCTGCGGCGCCTATAAAGGAGTCCGGTTCCGTATCAAGGACAGGGCAGCCATAAATAATGATCTTAAATTTGCAGCCCGGTATTGCAAAAATCAGCAGCGGGTATTTCTGGCCGACGGCGATGCCCTGATAATTCCCGCAGCCAGACTCGTTGAAATTTTTGCAGATATCAGGCAGCACCTGCCATGGGTTAACCGCATCAGCCTTTACGGCAATGCAAAAAGCATTCTTGGGAAAACGGCTGCGGAACTCAAAAAGCTCAAAGAGCTTGGCCTGGACAGGGTATATATGGGACTTGAAACAGGCCATGAACCCAGCCTGAAAAAAATCCGCAAAGGCGTCAATGCCGGACAAATGATAAAGGCGGCTCAAATGGTTCGCGATGCAGGCCTTTTTCTCTCTGTTACCGTACTGCTGGGGATTGCCGGTGTCAGTGAATCTGAACAGCATGCCCGGGATACTGCCCGCGTTCTGACGGCAATGCAGCCCAAGCAGATTGCCGCCCTCACTCTGATGCTTCTGGAAAATACGCCGTTATACAAAGAAGCCCGTTGCGGTTCTTTTCATTTGCCGCAGCGGAAAATGCTTCTTGAGGAACTCAGAATACTGGTTGAAGGCATCAATCTTGCAAGAGTACAGTTCCAGTCCAACCATGCCTCAAACTATCTGCCCATCTCGGGAAGGCTGGCAAAAGACAGGGTAAGAATATTACAGACTATTGATGATGGCCTCAAGGGCAGGCTCGGTCTCAAAAAAGAACACCAGAGAGCCCTTTGATACCTTATGGCAAAAACAGATCTTACAAATTTATCGCTGTCCGGGTTGACAGAATTTCTTGTCAACCTCGGCCTGCCGGAATATCGCGGTGTCCAGGTCTTTTCCTGGCTCTACAGGAATAATATCACCGATTTTTCACAAATGACAGACCTGTCCAGGGAACTGCGTGATACTCTTGCCGCCTGTGCTGAATTCAGCTGGCCCCGGATAACAGAAGTTGAGCACTCAAAGGACTCCACGGTCAAATACGGTTTGTTACTCAAAGACAATAATTATATTGAAGCAGTCCTGATTCCTGAAGAGGACAGGAAAACTCTCTGTGTCTCAACCCAGGTAGGTTGTGCCATGGGATGTGAATTCTGCCTGACCGGCAGTATTGGCTTTAAGCGCAACCTGACACCTGGTGAGATAGTGGGCCAGGTGGTCAGGGTTAACAACTGGCTCCATGAAAAACAGGGGCCCGATGCGGAGCTGAATAATCTTGTTTTCATGGGAATGGGTGAGCCCCTGGCAAATTTTGATAATCTGCTGACTGCCCTTGAAATTCTTGTTGAACAGCGCGGCCTGGATTTTTCAGAACGAAGAATCACTGTTTCCACCTGCGGTCTGGTTCCCAAAATCATCGAATTGGGACAGAAAACCAGGGTCAATTTAGCTGTTTCCCTGCATTCTGTTGATGATTCGCTCCGTTCAGAATTAATGCCCATCAACAGGAAATACCCGGTGGACGAATTACTTGCGGCCTGCAAAAGCTTCCCCATGCCTAAAAGAAAACGCATCATGTTTGAATATATTCTCATAAAGAACCTCAATGATTCAGAAGCGGATGCCAGGATGCTGGCCCGGAAACTCAAGGGTATACCATGTAAAATCAACCTGTTGCCCTATAATGAATCTGCCGGGCTTCCCTTTCGTCGACCTGCAGATGAGACAATTGAAGTGTTTCAGAAATTACTCTGGCAAGAAGGATACACCGTGCTGGTCCGCTCGAGCCGCGGTGCGGATATCTCCGCAGCCTGTGGTCAGCTTGCTGGAAAGATGATCTCATGATTACGGAGGTTAAAATTAAACGGATTATTTTCTAATTTGCTCCTCTTGTCAGAAAATAAAAAAAAATAGTTTATTATCCTGTTATCAAAGTGTTATATAAAACATGTTGTTCTTTTTAATGAGGCCAGCCTGTTTGCAAACCCAAACCAACCCAGGAGAAAATTATGGATTTGCAAGATATTATGCGGAAATATTTCAGAATCAGTGTTCAGGAAGATGACGCCATCTCTATGAAGATCAACAATGTCGCATACGATATGATTGATGTTGGCGACCGCGGCATTGGAATACGCCTTACCCCTGAAGATATTTTTCTCGCTGTCGAAGATGAGTTGCCCATTGAACTGAAAATTGAAGGCCTGGTTCATAATCTTCAGGGAAAAGTTGTCCATATCAGCCCGTCAGGGCCGGAAGAATTTCTCTGCGGCATAGAATTCATAAATATTGATAAAAAGTCCAAAGAAAGCTTGATGGCATTTCTGCAATCTTACCGGGAAAAAATTTTCAAGGAAGAATAACTGGTATCAATTTTGCATTTATTAGGTCCGATATTACATTGTTACCGGTGCGAAATGAATCCAAATTTTTTTAATTTTTCAAAACAGAATAAACGTGATTTACTTACCGATTTGCTGCTCGGTGTCTCAACTGAAGGTATTGTTAGCAAAAAAGAACTTAATGCGTTAAATAAGTTTATACAGGGACAATATGTAAAAAGTGTTTCCGGTGAAACAGATAAGCTGGACCTTAAAAGAAAAAAGGACTCCCAGTCCGGCAAAGATCCCAAAAAGGAAAAATAAAATCAACCTGTTCTTTGTCAGAGAAAAATTTTGCAGAGTTAGATTTGACCTACATGAAGATACGCTCACTTGTTCCCGAACATTTTCGCACAAAAGTTTCCAAGTCATATATTATTAATCAGGCGATTGCTGCGGTCCTGCATGATTTTTCGGCAAAAGGAAAAAAAAGCATATTAGTTCGCAACTTAAAGCAAAACATATAAAACTGGAAAGAGATTTGTATCTCTATAATAACTCAAATACCTGGAGGCGGTAGAATGCTTGTCATTTGTCCCAATTGCAACAAAAAGCATACAATTGACGAAAAAAAGATTCCTGCCAATGCTACTAAGGCTCGCTGTACAAGCTGCGGTCAGTCATTCAAGCTCAATATAAAAAGACCGGTTCAAGAAAAGAAGCAGACGCCGGTCAAAAAAGGAGACTCTGTTGCCAGGAAAATAGGAATTTCTTTGAGCAAGGGCGGGGTCGGTAAATCAACCACTTCCATTAATCTCTCTGCGGGCCTGGCACTTGCCGGTTTTAAAGTGCTGCTTATTGACACCGATACCCAGGGACAGGACAGTTTCATGCTGGGGGTGAAGCCCAAAGCCGGAATTACAGAACTGGTTACCGGCGAGCTTTCTCTCAAAGAATGTCTGACCAAGGCCCGGGAAAACCTATGGCTGTTGGCCGGCGGCAAGTCACTTGCAGGTGTCAAACGAATGATAGACCGTAAGGATTACGGCGGTGAAATGACAATAAGTGAAGCACTGCAACCTGTTGACAAGATATTTGATTTCGTCATTGTTGATACTTCTCCGGGGTGGGACCCTTTGACTGTAAACGTACTCTTTTACATCAATGAGTTAATGATACCGGTAGCCCTTGAGATCATGTCCCTGCAGGGACTCAGTGAATTCCTGCGCTCTATTTCTTCCATACAGAAATATCGTCCTGAACTGGCATTAAAATATATTCTGCCGACTTTTGAAGATAAGCGGGTTAAAAAGACGTCGCGGATTCTGAATAAAATAGGCAAAATTTACGGTGAAAGACTCTGTCATCCGATCCGCTATAATGTAAGGCTTTCCGAGGCACCTGCATACGGGAAGACCATCTATGAGTACGCCCCGGGTTGCAACGGTGCCCAGGATTACCGGGAACTGGTGCGCAAGGTGGCAAACGATCCCAAGCTGTTAGGATAATATTGTTTATTGCCGGTTGCGCAAGATAAAAAAATGCCGCTCAACTGGTAATTCAAGTGGGCACCATTGGGTGACGTCCAAACATTTGCTTTTTTAGAGTTGGTAAATCAACCACACAAACAGGCAAAATCCTGCAATTCCCAGCACAATCGGTTTTACCGCAATCCATATTTTCTGCATCTCGTCCGGAGATACCTGTTTTCGTTCTCAGCTGCCCATTTCTTTCCTTTTATTGTCTCGTTCTTTATGGCAATAGTAAATTTCTATGCACATATATAAGCATTACATAGTTCTTTTGCACCCTGTAGTCGAATAAAACTAGACCTTTGGCCACATGATGAGTAAGAGGCCAAAGAGTACGAGCATTGGACCATTGGCAATATATACCACATAGATCAGGGGATAGCGCTTACCCATAACCGATTTGATCTTTTTTCTGTCGAATAGTCCCGGCACCCAGAAAGCGATGCTGATCACTAATCCGAGGAGCATCAGCATTATGCCTGATATTATAATGACCATTAATGTAAAGACTCCTTCTCTTGTTATAGTCAGGTCTTACAGGCTTATCGTACCTTTTTGAGCAGATTATTCAAGCGGTCATATCTTACCCGGTCGCCGGCCTTAAACCTGGTACCGTATGTATTTTTCAGTGACAGTTCCGCCAAATTATCGGAAATGAGAACAAGTTCGGCTGCCGTCACATCTTTAATCGTATAATACCGCCAGTCATAAGAACGTAAACCTCCCTTTTTCAATTTATTGGTGGCAGCATTGTACCTGACCTTGTCACCAACCTTGTATTTAGCAACAAAGGCGCCTCTGCGGTCCGAAAAGATATTATTGTTCATGGACAGTATTATGTGCTGACCAGCATTACTTTCCAGGGTAACCTTATCAGCGGTTGATCCAATGACTGTATACTGCTGCCATTGTCCCGATTTTTCAACTGCCCGCAATTTTTCACCAACGGAATCATAACGCACGATATCACCAATATTGTATTTGCCGGCATAATTTCCTGGCACGGAAATGATATCGCCTGTCTTGTGCTCTAATATTATGTTGTCGCCGTAAACAGCATTTACCTTGTATTCCTGCCAGCGGTATCTTCTGAGCCTCTTACGGACACTGTCGTATCTGACTTTGTAGCCGACCCTGTAACCTTGAGAACTTTTATTTACTGCAATGATGTTGCCGTCATTATCCTGCATTGTCAGACCATTCTCTGTGATGGCAATAACCTCATAGGTCCTGTAATGATTTTTTCTTTTCGCTTCACTCAGGTGCGGCAGCGCAAAAACAATAATTAGAACAATTATAATTATTCCCGGTTTTTTCACGATAGGCATCCTGTAATATTATTGCTGGAATGTATGATTATGCGCATGTGCTAACCCTCCCTGAGGCGGAACATGCCGTACCTTGGACAAACAGGTCACTTTGAACTGTTCAGTATTGTGATCTGTTCGTTCAGGGTCCAGAAATCATAGAGATAACCAAACCCCAAAAGTCCTCCCGTCAGGAGATAGAGTATCCCGGTGAACCATTTTTTCATGTACATCCTATGTATGCCGAAGATACCAAGAAAGGTAAGGAGCAGCCAGGCAAAAGAGTAATCAATACCCCCTGTGGTGAACCTGAGATCAGCCTGTCTGTCCATGCGGGGGATCAGGAAAAGGTCGATGACCCATCCTATTCCCAGAAGACCGAAAGTAAAAAAATATATTGTACCAATAAGCGGTTTGCCATAGTAGAAACGGTGCGACCCGGTAAAGCCGAAAATCCAGAGGAGATAGCCTATTGTTTTTCGATGGGTATCTCTATCACCAGTCATTTGCTAACCGCCCAAAAAGCTAAATATTGCGCTCTGCAATGGTTTTGCCATTATAAATCACACCACCCTGATCAATATATTTCTGCAAAATATTTTTTGCTTTACTCCGCAATATATTCCGGGTCACGGTAATTGATCGGGATTCCAGCTTTTGCACCCATCCATCAGGTTTATCACCTTCATCAAAGCCAATATGTCTCGCGTCTTCTTCTCTGCACCCGCAGACAAGACTGCTGATCCCGGACCAGGGTATGGCGCCGAGACACATGGCACAGGGTTCAGTCGTTGTCACAAGTTCATACTCAGGCAATCCTTCTGCGCCAAGGTCAAAGGTTGCCAGTTTTTGCTGGGCAAGGATGATGGCCACAATTTCTGCATGGAACACAGAACAGTTTGTCTGCAGAACCAGGTTGATGCCGGGAGCTATGAAACGTCCGCTGGACCGCTCAAAAATTGCCGCTCCAAACGGGCTGCCGTCGTTATTGATGTTGCGGGCCGCAAGTTCCAGTGCCAATTCCATACGCTCTTCAATGGCAGCATAGAATGTTTTTGAGCTGGCAATAAAATTGTTGAGCCATTCCGGCAACTGTAGTGCAGACCCAGGAAATATCATCATGGTGAAAATATAATTGCGTCAGCAGTTATCTGTAAACAGAAAAGAAAAAACCCCGCTTTTCTTTTTATCAGAAAATACGGGGTTTGTGAAAATTATTAGACAGCAGACTACTTTTTCTTAACAGAACCCTTTTTCTTTGCTGTAGTTTTGGTTTTTGGCGCCGCAGCTTTTTTGGGGGCTGCTTTCTTGGCGGCAGACTTTGCTTTTGGCGCCGCAGCTTT
>JAWVYE010000074.1:0-6889 GCA_033722905.1 Desulfobulbales bacterium | reverse complement strand
GACGCAACTGTCCAGGGTTGCTAATTGGGGATAGTCCGCCTCGGGAATTTGAATCTTATAGCGTTTTCGCAGTTCCATGACGATGTCAAGAAAATCCATGGAGTCAAGATCTAACTGATCCCGCAACGCCTCACTGGGGTTGAGGTTCTCAAAATCAGCTTCATCATCTATATCCCGGATTATATCCAGGATTACATTTTTTATTTCATCAATTGTCATTAAATAATCTCCTTAAGAATCAAATACTATATATGAATAATTTTATTCTTTCAATTGAATCTTGCTTAAATCTTAAAAAGTGAGCCAATTAACAACAGGGCCTGAAAAATTTTGCAGGCTAAAGTGAGCATTGTTTTCAGTAATCTTTTTATTGCGCTGGCGATAATTTTCTGGCGTTATTTTGCATAAGGCTGTGTTGCCGGATGATCTTACGTTGCATTCATTTTTTGCAAGATAACCACAGAGTTTATGCCGACCATCCCAAATGAGTTATTGAGGATGGTATTGACTGCTGTTAGTTGTTTCGCTTCGTTGGCCACGAGATTCGGGAGCGCACATGCCTGGTCAATTGCGTCTAAATTGATTGTCGGGTGTACCATGTTATCTGTAAAGGCCGGCAGATTCCCTGCCAGTTCCAGCACCCCGGCCGCACCCATGGCATGGCCGATTATGCTCTTGGTGTTGTTGACATAGGTGTCGGGGCAGTCGGCAAAAACAGTGCGTATGGCGTTGCACTCTTCAATATCCCCCTGCTTGGTGCCGGTTGCATGGGTGTTTATGATATTGATGTCGTTTGGTTTGAGTCCTGCACGGTTCAGTGCCAGTTGCATACATTCAGACTGCCTGGGGCCATAGGGCAGGACAAAGTCCCTGGCATCGGAATTCATTGCATATCCTGCAAGCTCTCCATATATTCGGGCATTTCTGGCAATGGCTTTATCGAGTCTCTCCAGGACAAAAATACAGGCGCCTTCTGAAACAACAATACCATTTCGTTCAATGTCGAAGGGTCTGCAGGCCTTTGCAGGATCCTCATGCATGGCAAGGGCGCCTTCGGCCCTGAAACTTGCAAAAATCCCGAAAGAACCTGTGCTTTCGGAAATGCCGCCGGCCAGAGCCATATCCACTTCTCCAAGTTTGAGCATTTGCGCGCCCTGGATCAAAGCGGCATTGCCTGCAGCACATGCTCCGCCGATGGAGTAATGCGGACCGGTTATCCCCAGGTTCATAGTGATTTCGCCGGCCGGGTTGTTCAGGACTGTGCGCGGATTATGGTGATGACTCCAGAAATCCGTATTAAACTCAAACTGGCTCAAATTATATATTTCGTTTTCAGTTTCAACGGTGCCGTGTTCGGTTAAACCAATATAGACCCCGGTCCTGTCCTGGGCGTAGAGTGAGAAAGCTGCAAGGCCGGCATCCTCCAAGGCCTCATTGGCAACATATACCCCCAGGCATCCGGCTCTGGTGCCGCGTTTGTTTTCCTTCTTCTTGCGGTATTTCGTCTCCGGGAAGGAGCATATGCCGGCAGGTACCCTGCCCACATAGCGCAGATCAATTTCTCCAATGCCGCTTTTCCCTGCGAGAAGGTTACGGCGATAGTCCTGCAGGTTATCAGCATTGGGTGCGGCAAGACCAACACCGGTTATGACAATCCTCTGGTCTTCGGAAAGTTGAGGCATATTAATGGTTTACAATTAACGTTTTAAAATTATAAATCGTTGCCAGCGGCAGGTTGCTGGGAATACGGGTTTTACGATTATGTTTATAAAGTAATAATAAAATAATGAAACTTGTCCATAAGAAATCTTATGATTAAAGTCTATTTCCAAACTTGTCGAAAGGTGGAACTGCTGCACCGTTAATCATCACAGTGATTGCAGGTACCAAATGAAAAAGCTCGGTACTATAGCCGATATTTTTTTCTCTGTCGATATTGTTAGGAAAAAAAATTAAAAGATTATTTACTTGTCCACTAAATACAGCTGACAGGAGTTGGTAAAATGGCAGAACAATTCTATGACGTGGTCATAATCGGCGCCGGGCCTGCGGGTTTGCAGGCAGCGATAAATGCGGTGCGCAAAAGGGCTACGGTCCTTGTTCTGGGAAGGCCGGAGCGCAGCAGCCTTTTTAAGGCTCATATTGAAAACTATCTTTGTGTTGATGGTGTCAGCCAGGGAGCGGAACTACTGGCCGTGGGCATTGACCAGGTTCAGCGTTTCGGGGCGGAGTATGTTCCTGAGGATGTCCTGCATGTTGAACATGAATCAGACACATTTGCGGTCAGTCTGGAAAGCGGCAGAACTGTGAAGACAAGAAGCTTGATTTTCGCCACCGGCACATCAAGAAAGAAACTGAAAGTCAAAGGTGAAAAAGAGCTGTCCGGCAAAGGGGTGAGCTACTGTGTAGATTGTGACGCCAATTTCTACCGGAATGCCAAAGTCATTGTTGTCGGCAATGAAAGCGCCGCTGTGGATGGGGCTCTTACGTTGCTCGGTTATGCTGCCGAAGTACACCTGGTGACCAAGGGGCTTTCCGTATCGGCATCGCTGCAGAATAAGCTTGCCGACAGCGGCGTTTCCGTCCATAAGGATACCTGGGTGGCGGAGATCCTGGGTGAAAACAGCGTCGAAGGTGTCCTGCTGGAAAACGGCAAACACCTGGAGGTGGAAGGCATATTTATTGAGCTGGGGTCAAAGGGGGCCCTGGAACTGGCCACGACCATCGGTGTGCAGCTTGATTCAGATACCTTTACCCATATCGAATGCGACAAAAAACAACAGACCAACATTACGGGAGTCTATGCGGCTGGCGATATTGCCGGGCATCCTTATCAGATGGCAAAAGCGGTTGGTGAAGGTTGCGTTGCCGGCTGGGAGGCGGCAAATTACTCTCTGAAGCAGAAAAGGGCTGAAGGCTGATCAACCACTCAGTAGGGAATCAAGTTCGTCCAGGATATCCTCGCTGTTGGAAATGGCTTTTTTGAAGCGGTTGAAATTCTTCCTGTCGCCGAGCATGATGCAGCCGATAACCTTATCATTGTTTATCACAACTTTTTTGTAGACGGTTTCAGTTGCCACTACCTTTGATTTATATCTGTTTTCCTCATCAATTTCTCCGGCTGACGCTACATCAACACCTGCCACCTTGAGGATGTTCGCCATTATGGTTCCCGTATAGGGCTCCTCGCCGCCGGAGATATTGAGGCCGGCGATCTTACCCTGTTCCATGGCTGCGGGCCAGATGCCGTAGGTTCTCTCCGCAAACTCAATTACATCTCCTGCCGCGTAAATGCCGGGATGACTGGTTTGCAGGTATTTATCGACAACAATTCCCCTGGCGGTTTTAAGGCCGCCCGTTTGGGCCAGCCCCAGATTGGGCCTTACTCCTGCGGAGATAATCACCATCTCTGTCTGCAGGACTTCGCCGCTCTCAAGGGTTACCCCTGCAACTCTGCTGCTCCCGGTAATTTCCTCTGCAACTGCTCCAAGCTTGAAAGTATAGCCAAGGTTTTCAAAATATTCCTGCAGCACAGCGGCACCGGCGCTGTCAAGCTGGCGCGGCAGCAGCCGGGGGAAGAACTCAACCACGGTTATCTTTTTGCCGAGGTTGTGGAGACCATGGGCTGCTTCCAGGCCAAGCAGCCCGCCGCCGATGAGCATGACGTCACTGATTTCTCCGGCAGCCCGGATGATCTTCCTCGCGTCGGCAATGGTGTGCAGGCTGAAGACCCCGGTCTTATCCAAACCTTTGACAGGCGGAATAAATGGCTGGCTGCCATTAGCCAGAAGCAGGGAATCATAGGAGATTGATTCGCCGTCTTCGAGCTGGACCTCTTTTGCGCCCGGCTCTATACTTTTTACCCTGGTGCTGAGTTTAAGGGTTATCCTGTTGTCGTCATACCACGATTTCTGCTTGGCAATGAGTTGGGATTCCTGGACAGCACCCCCGAGATAATCGGGTAACCTGACCCTGTAATAAAAGGGGGTGTCTTCTGCGCTGACAATGATGATCTCCCCGGCTGCATCATTATGACGGATATTTTCAGCAGCAGTGGTACCGGCGACTCCATTGCCGATGATTAGATATTTTTTCATTACGCCTCGGGTTCAAACTGGTCTTTATCGGCGCCGCAAACCGGGCAGACCCAATCATCGGGTATGTCTTCAAATGCAGTGCCCGGCGCTACGGAGTTATCCGGGTCTCCCAGTTCAGGATCATAGACATAGCCACATACAGTGCATACATACTTGCTCATTTTGACCTCCTTGATAAATTCATGATAAAATTGTTTTACAGGAATAGAAATTATAATAGTGCAGGGCAGCAAAATAATCTACTATAAGAAATTGAAAAAAATATCTTTCCCACTGCAATTCCATTAAAACCAGGTACCGTAAAGATATGACGGACATATCGGAACGACACAATGAAATGGACCTTTATTTCATGCGCCTTGCCTTACAGGAAGCACAAAGGGCCCGGGAATATGGTGAGGTGCCGGTGGGGGCCGTCATTGTTGAAAAAACAGGCGAGGTCCTTGCCCGGGCCGGCAACAGGTCAATTATCGATCATGATCCTGCCGGGCATGCGGAAATGGTGGCGCTGCGGGCAGCAGGCAGAGAACTGAAAAATTACCGACTGCTGGACACCACCCTCTATGTTACAATTGAGCCTTGTGTCATGTGTGCCGGCGCCATGGTTCATGCCCGGATCGGGCGCCTGGTTTTTGGGGCTTTGGACCCCAAGGCCGGGGCCATTATTTCCCGGTACCGGATTGGTAATGATGGAAAGCTGAATCATACGCTGGATGTTGAAGGCGGGATTCTGGCGGCGGAATGCGCTGAATTACTGTCATCTTTCTTCAGGGAGAAAAGAGACTGACCCATGATTTCAGCAATGCAGTTTTTTTCCCGGTGATTGATGGTAGCCGCTGCGGTGTTGACTTCTGCCGGATATTTTAAGAATATTACTTAGTTGCCAACTGACGGGCAGGGAGAGGTACCGAAGTGGTCGTAACGGGCCCGACTCGAAATCGGGTTGTCGGTTAGCAGCCGGCACGTGGGTTCGAATCCCACCCTCTCCGCCAGGCAGTTAGTTATTAAACGCTTTTCTTTTTTATATTTCCAGGAGATATTACGACAACAGGAGGATCAATATGAGTGATGATTTGCAGCAGGAAGTTACCGGCTGGGGCAAGGTCGTCTGGGGTACCAGGTCATTCAATAAGATATACTACAAGGTTATTATTGAAAAAGAGGATGCCAATGATGAGGAGCCTGATATTTACGGGACTGTCAATGATAAACGGGGTGACAAGATGAATTTATCTGAGTTTATCGGGACACCGGAAGATATTATCCTCCATATGAGTGACGGCAGATCTTTAAAAATAGTATTTCTGGATGACAGCGGCGAGTTTGAAGTTGTGGGCGGCTTTAAAAATGTATGAGTGATTCCGGGCCGCTGTTTTTCTCCCTGTCAGTATGTTGAAATTACCATATGAAATGGTTAGATTAGCAGAAATTATAGTTTTTATTTGTATATTTTACGGGAAAAGGGTATTAACCAGCGGCGAATAAACCAGAGTGGGTGGAGAGGTGACCGAGTGGCTTAAGGTGCACGCCTGGAACGCGTGTGTACGCAAGTACCGTGAGTTCGAATCTCACCCTCTCCGCCATTCTTTGAGGAAGTTTTGAGTGTGATAGCCAGGTTCTGCGCAACAAAGACTCGCGAACTCCGCCAGGTCCGGGAGGAAGCAACGGTAGTGAGATACTTTGTGTGTTGCAGAATACCTGGCTATCCTTTTTTGCGGTTATCTTGTAAAGGTGAGCAATCCCGGGCTGGACGGATTTTGGCCGGGATCTGCTCCGCAATTACAAACCATTTTTTAAAGGCAATTTATCCAGATAAGGTCACGGTTTAAGGGTTATGTCCTATTTAGTCTTAGCCAGAAAATGGCGTCCCCAGACATTTGCGGAGGTTGTTGGCCAACAGTCTGTTGTCAGAACGCTGCAGAATGCCATTGACCGCAGCCGTATACCCCATGCTATTATTTTCAGCGGTGTACGTGGTGTCGGCAAAACCACACTTGCCAGGCTTGTTGCCAAGGCCCTTAATTGCCAGGAAGGACCGACTAAGACCCCCTGCAACAGGTGCGATCATTGTATTGAGATCAAGGCCGGCACTGCCATTGATATTCAGGAAATTGACGGCGCCTCAAATCGTGGCATCCAGGAAATCAGGGAACTGAAGGAGAATATCCGCTTCTTCCCGACCAAGAGCAGATACAAGATCATTATTATAGACGAAGTTCATATGCTCACAACAGAGGCCTTTAACGCCCTCCTGAAAACCCTGGAGGAACCTCCTGAACATGTGTTTTTCATGTTTGCCACCACGGAGTTGCATAAGATCCCCATAACCATCCTTTCCCGCTGTCAGCGTTATGAACTCAAGAAGGTGTCTTCCAGGGACCTGTTTGAATTTTTCAGCAGAATCGCCAAAGAGGAGAAAGTCAGAATATCGGACTGGGCCTTGAACATTATTGTCAGGGAAGCAGGGGGCAGTGTCAGGGATGGACTTAGCCTGCTGGATCAGATTTTATCCTTTGGCGGAGAAGAGATCTCCGATGAGGATGTGGTCCAGGTCCTCGGGCTGGTTGACAGTCAGGTGATCAGTTCCATGGCTGCGGCGATACTGGAAGGTGATCTTGCCACTGGCCTTAAAATTCTTGACGAAACCTCATCTTATGGAGTTGACCTGAAGAGGCTTGCCAATGATCTGCTCTATTACTTCAGGGCCCTGGTAATATGCAGGATAAGCGACCAGCCTGAAAAGCTTCTTGATATTCCGGATCAGGAATTTGCCGAAATGCGTGCGACTGCCG
>JAWVYE010000073.1:0-6902 GCA_033722905.1 Desulfobulbales bacterium | reverse complement strand
TGCTGCCTGATAAAGAGCGTCATGCCACCAGTCTGCATCACATCGATGGCGACCAGGAGGATTTCAGCAGAACACTCACCCTCTTGAAAACATTCAGTCTTTTTACCGGGCGCAAGGTTTTCCTGGTGACCGACACAAAGCTGTTTTATTCCAGAGGAGTGGCTAAAAGCTTTTGGGAAAAGGCCTGCGAAAAAAATGAGCGCAATGAACAGGGAAGGGCTTTGCGGTATATCCTGCAAATGCTCAATCTTGCCGGGATCAGTCCACAGGAGATGGCGGCAGAAAAAATTACATCACTTTCCCCAACTCGCTGGAAATCACTATTCGGCTTTACCAGACCGCAACAGAACCTGGCATGGGTCCAGGACCTGTTGGCGGACATGCCCGCCGATGCTCCCCCGGTCAAGGGCATGGAAACCGATGCAGCCGCTATGTATGCGGATGCTCTTGAGGCAGGCCTGCCCCAGGATAATATCCTTATTCTCGTTGCCGAAGCGGTTGACAAGAGAAAACGGCTTTTTAAATACATCCGGAAACATGGG
The DNA here is from genome assembly GCA_033722905.1 of Desulfobulbales bacterium. Classification (GTDB taxonomy): domain Bacteria; phylum Desulfobacterota; class Desulfobulbia; order Desulfobulbales; family BM004; genus BM004. Next base: position 6,360 of record JAWVYE010000073.1, on the reverse strand, counting down.
GTCATTTTCGATCTGGCCGTGGATCCCGGCAGTTCAGCCGGTGCAAAACGGGACCAGGATAAAATTCTCAGGGAACTGCTGCATACCACCGTAAAAAAATATGGTAAAGAGATTGAGCCCGAATGCATTGCTGTTTTCCTTGAAAGGGTCGGGTTTCATCCAGTTGCGGCAGTGATGGAGGCAGAGAAACTGTCATTCTATGTTGGTGACAGAAAGGTTATTACCAGGAAGGATGTGGACGCCATTATCGGGCGCACGAGGGAAGAAGCCCTGTTTGAGCTTAATGAAGCCGTAACCGCGGGCAAACTTGAAGATGGTTTACGTATACTTGACCACCTCCAGTCCAGTGGCGTTCATGGGCTTGCCGTTTTGGCGACCTTGAGGAAGCATATAAAAAAGATGCTTCTCGTCCGCTCCTTACAGGAGATTAGCCCGCCATCCTATGATAAGTCGCTGACTTTCAAAAAATTTCAAACAAGCTATCTGCCAAAAATCAAGGAAGGCAGGGAGGAATGGACAAGTCTGCTCTGGAAAAGCCATCCGTATGCTCTTTATATGCTCTTTCGGCAGGCCAATCAATTCCGCTGTCAGACATTACAGGGTTGGATGCAGGAACTGCTGACAGCTGAGTATCGCATGAAGGGCTCTTCCGTTGACGGGCGCCTTATCATGGACAGCCTTCTTTTTAACCTGATGCGGCCGGAACCGCCGGAGAGGCATGCACCATGAGCAAAACTGGCCGTGATTATGAAGGTTGGGTAATAAGTGACCACAGAACAAAGGTCAAGGAGCCCCCCATGTACAAGGTGCTCCTCCATAATGATGATTATACTTCCATGGAATTTGTCGTCCTGTTGCTGGAAAAGGTATTTAATAAAACCACTCCTGAAGCCACGAGAATAATGCTTAATGTACATCAGCAGGGTATCGGTGTTGCAGGGGTTTATAACAAGGAGATAGCGGAAACCAAAGTGGCTATTGTCCATGACCTGGCCCAGAAAAACGAATACCCGCTGAGATGCTCAATGGAAAAAATTTAATCCTGAAAACAGTAGGTTAGAATATAAATTTGCAAATTCAGGTAATGCACGTTAGCCAAAAAATACTTATTGTCTTACATTATGAGAAAATTATTAAACAACAGGTAAGGTAAAATGTTTAGCCAGAAACTTGAAATGGCATTAGTTACAGCAGTCAGAGAGGCCAAAACCCATAGGCATGAATTTGTCACGGTTGAGCACTTATTGTACGGTATCCTGCAGGATGAACTCACCAACCACATTATCAGTCAATGTGGCGGCAGCCTGGATAACCTCAAAAAAAGACTGGAAAAATTCTTTGATGGTGAACTGCCGACCCAAAAGGTGTCCGAAAGCGGTGATCCCATCCAGACACTCGGTTTTAACCGCGTACTCCAGAGGGCCATCGGCCATGTGCAAAGTTGCGGCAAAAAAGAGGTCGATTCAGGTGACGTGCTTGTGGCCATTTTTTCCGAAGCGGATTCCCATGCCGTATATTTTCTAAGTTCCGAAGGCTTGGACCGCATGACCGTAGTTGAACATATCTCCCATGGTTTGCAGGAAGAAATTGAACCAGACCCCCGGCAATTACAGAAAAAGAAACAGACTGACAAGCAGGATGAGCTTGACAAGTTTACTGTTAATTTTTCCGACAGGGCCAAGGCAGGCCTGATAGACCCGCTTATCGGCCGTGAACGCGAACTTGAACGCATCATGCAGGTTCTCAGCAGGCGCAAAAAAAACAACCCCCTGCTGGTTGGTGAGCCTGGTGTCGGCAAAACAGCCATTGCTGAAGGGCTGGCCCTGCACATCCATGATAAAAAGGTGCCGTCGATATTGGAGGATGTTGAAATACGTTTACTCGATATGGGGGCTCTGCTGGCCGGCACCAAGTACCGCGGGGATTTTGAAAAACGCCTTAAGACGGTTATCGATGGTATGGAGAAAAAAGGTGACAAGTCCATACTCTTTATCGATGAGATCCATACAATAGTCGGTGCCGGGGCGACAAGCGGCGGCAGTCTCGATGCCTCTAATTTGCTCAAACCGGCACTGCAGGCCGGGACACTGCGTTGTATTGGATCAACCACCTATGAAGAACATAAGAATCATATTGAAAAAGACCGCGCCCTTTCCCGGCGCTTTCAGAAAATAGATATTGAGGAACCTTCCATTGAGGAAACAATTGAAATTCTAAATGGGCTCAAGCCCAGGTACGAAGAGCATCACGGCATCAAGTACACCCCGGCTGCACTCAAAGCCACTGCCGAGCTGGCAAGCCGTTACATCAACGAAAGATACCTGCCGGACAAGGCCATTGATGTTCTCGATGAAGTAGGAGCCGCCTTCAGGCTTTCCGGCACTGCAACAAAAAGGAAGAAGGTCAGTGTCCGGGACGTTGAGTCAGTTGTATCACGGATGGCCAGGATCCCGGCTAAAAGCAGTTCACGTTCGGAAATTCGCCAACTGAAATCACTGCAGCCGCAGCTGAAGAAGGTAATTTTCGGCCAGGATCATGCCATAGAGGCCTTGACCAGGGCGGTTAAACGTTCCAGGGCCGGCCTGGGACAGCCTGAAACTCCGACAGGGACTTTTCTCTTTGCAGGCCCGACAGGCGTTGGAAAAACAGAAGTGGCACGGCAAATGGCCAAATCCCTTGCCGTTCATTTTGAACGCTTTGACATGAGCGAATACATGGAAAAGCATGCTGTAGCCAGGCTGATAGGCGCCCCCCCGGGTTATGTCGGTTTTGACCAGGGCGGACTGCTCACCGATGCTATCAGAAAGCACCCCTATTCAGTGCTTTTGCTTGACGAGATTGAAAAAGCGCATCCTGATGTTTTCAGTATTCTCCTGCAGGTCATGGACCATTCCACCCTGACCGACAATACCGGACGCAGAGCCGACTTTCGTAATGTCATCCTCATCATGACCACCAATGCGGGGGCCCGGGAATTGACGGAGAGGGCCATAGGCTTCATGGCTGACAAAAAAAATGAAGGTCAAAAGGCCCTGCAAAATCTCTTTTCACCTGAATTCAGGAATCGTCTTGATGCGGTCATCACCTTCAATCCCCTTGAAATGACAATGATTGAAAAAATTGTCGACAAAATGGTAGGAGAGCTTGAAATACAGCTCAGCGAAAAAAATGTTGCCATCAATCTTTCTGCCGCTGCCCGCTCATATCTTGCAAAGAAAGGCTACAACCCTGACTATGGCGCCAGGCCGCTCCGGAGGCTGATCCTGAAAGAAATAGGTGACGTGCTCACCGAGGAGATACTTTTCGGCCGGCTTTCCAAGGGCGGAAAAGCCTTGATTGATGCCAAAGGCAAAAATCTGGTTTTTTCTTACAAAAGCTTATCATAGTCCAAATTTAAGCCGTCATGGACTGTTATTGACGGCAGCAGCCATATAACTATTCAGTATACCATGCCTAACCGTAAAACTCCTCCATTCTCACTCCCCTTTGTATTTGGGCTTGTCCTTTCAGGGCTTGTCCTGTCAGGGCTTGTCCTGCTCTCATCATCTGCCTATGGGGCACCTGCAGCAAAACTCTGGGCCCGCTGGCAGCATCATGATCCTGATTCACAGATAACGGTGGATCATGCAAACTGGGATACAATAGTTAAAAGCTACGTTGACACCACTCACCCTTCTGGAATTTACAGGTTTAAATACGCCACTGTCACGCCAGAGGACCGCCAAACCCTGAACAATTACCTCCGAAAAATGCAGGACATCAAGGTCTCTGAACTTAACCGTGACGAACAGAAGGCTTACTGGATAAATCTCTATAATGGGCTGACCGTTGACGTTATTTTAGATCATTATCCAGTCAGATCCATCCGAGCAATCGACATTTCACCGGGTTTTTTCAGTAATGGACCGTGGGATGCGAAACTCCTGAAAATTGAAGGCGAAAAGCTTTCCTTAAATGACATCGAACATCGCATATTGCGCCCCATCTGGCAAGACAACAGGATACATTACGCTGTTAACTGCGCCAGCCTGGGGTGCCCCAACCTGCAGCCTGAAGCATTTACCTCGCAAAATATCAACAGGCTGCTGGAAAAAGCGGCCGGGGATTTCATCAATCATACGCGCGGCGTAACATTCAGCCGGGATAAAATACAGGTTTCAAGTATCTACATCTGGTTCCGGGAGGATTTTGGCGATTCTCAGGAAGGAATCATCCGCCACCTGGAAAAATATCTCACTCCTGAGAACCTGGAGAAATTAAAGTCCGGCCAAAAGAAAATGAGCCATCATTATGACTGGGACCTGAACGAATAACGCCATTTGCTCATCACAGCCACCTTACCCAGGATTTAAGCATAAATTTGCCGGCCGCCATAAATTTGCGCTAAGTCTTGCCAATTATTCTAAATATTTGTTGCAGCCCCAATGGGCTCTTTTACATTGACATCCTTGCCAAGCCACTGGTAAATTATTGTGTTTAAGGTATTAAATTTACAGGGTCATAATTTTTACCCATTCAGATAACCATATTCAGAGGAAATAAATGTCTATTCGCCAGGATGCAATCAACAGGGTCAAGTCACCTCTTTTTGAGGCCTGTGCCCGGAATGAATCAATAACTACAGATCAGCTCATGGATGGTATTTCCAGGGGGGAACTGGTCATTACAAAAAACAAGAATCACAGCTTCGAAAAAATAATTGCTATTGGCAGGAATGTATCAACCAAAATCAATGCCAATATCGGTTCTTCAAAGGATTATCCTGAACTGCAATCCGAACTGCAGAAATTATGTGTGGCCATAAAGGCCGGTGCCGACACTGTCATGGATTTAAGTATGGGAGGTGACCTTGACGCCGTCCGCCGGGGAATCCTTGCACAATGCCCCGTTCCATTGGGAACAGTGCCCATCTACCAGGCAGTTGCTGAGACAGTGGAACAGCAGAAAAAGGCGATAGTGGATGTTGAGGTTGACCATATTTTTAAAACCATTGCAAAACAGGCTGAAGACGGGGTGGATTTCATGACCATCCACTGTGGCATAACAAAGAACACTCTGGAGAGGATGAATTCCCAGCAGCGCCTGATGGGAGTGGTCAGCCGCGGCGGGTCATTTACCATCGAGTGGATGAGCTACCATAACAAAGAAAACCCTTTATACGAAAACTATGACGATCTCCTTGATATCCTCAAAGAGTATGAGGTGACATTAAGTCTGGGAGACGGCATCCGGCCGGGATGCCTGGTAGACGCCACAGACAGGAACCAGGTCCAGGAACTCATCCATTTGGGCGAGTTAACCGAGCGGGCCTGGGACGCCGGGGTACAGGTTATCATTGAAGGTCCCGGTCATATGCCCATGAACCAGATTGAAGCAAATGTCCTGCTCCAGAAGCAGCTTTGCAAAGGCGCACCTTTCTATGTGCTTGGTCCGCTGGTTACAGATATTGCCCCGGGTTATGACCACATTACCGGGGCAATTGGCGGAGCCATTGCCGGAGCTGCAGGAGCCGACTACCTTTGTTACGTCACCCCTGCCGAGCATCTCAAATTACCCAGTGTCGATGATGTAAAAGAAGGGGTGATAGCCTCAAAGATCGCTGCCCATGCAGCAGATATTGCCAAAGGGCTGCCCGGAGCCATTGACAAGGATATAGCCATGGCCCGCTGCCGCAATAATCTCGACTGGAAAGGCCAGATCGACCTGTCGCTGGATCCGGAAAAAGCAAGACGATTCCGGGATGAAGGCGGAACTTATAAAGGAGACGCCTGCAGTATGTGCGGCACATACTGTGCCATCAAGGTCTTTAAAAGGGCCCAGAAAAAAAATGTTCAAAAGAATTTAAATAACAATTAGGGAGCTGAACCAGTGGACTTTTTTTCAAAAATAGTCGAATTTATTCATTCTACCCAGGTCTTGCAACAGTTTAAGGAAGTGGATGCTGCCGGCCTCTTTACCAACCCTTGGTTTCTGGTGCCATTTATCATCCTTATAGGCTATATGCTCTATAAACAGGACTTCAGAGAAATAATTGTCATTATCATCGGTTTTGGCTGCTGGCATATATCCGGGACCGAATATATGAATAGCCTCATTATCAATAATGAAATTCAGCTTGCCAAGGTGCTGCCTGTCGTCTTTGGGGCCGCCTGTATTCTTGGTCTGATAATCTATATGTATTTCGGGCGTTCGGATTGAGCGGGCCAAGATAAAACGAACAGCAGGTATTATATAATTCTTTCAGCTGATTACCTGACAATAACCAGCCATCTTTCTTTCTCCGTAAAGGGAAGATAGAGTTTTCTGGCATCAACCACGGAAAAATCTCCAACCTTCCCTTTCCGGACACAGTCATTTATT
>JAWVYE010000072.1:0-6904 GCA_033722905.1 Desulfobulbales bacterium | reverse complement strand
GGAGCTTCTGATCAGCGGTTTTGGGAAATTCAACGTCAAGGATAAAAATGCCAGAAGGGGAAGGAACCCGCAGACAGGCGCAGAACTTATTCTGGATCCCAGGCGGGTAATCACTTTTAAGCCATCAGGAATACTGCGCGCCAAAATAAACGATTAAGGCATCTTCCGGAAGCAGGCAGCCGTTTTAGTTTTTAATTGCTATTTGCTTTATATTCACTGAGGGGGTTTCCCGTTACGGGGTAGCCTCCTTTTTAATTTTAATATGCAGCCATGCCACCTATACTAACCTTAAGAAATATCAGTCTGGCGCATATCAACTTTGACGATTTTTCCTACTCCGTATCCCCTGAAAGGAAAATCTGTGCTGGCGCATCACTTGAAAAATCAATTGCCCGCTATGGCCTTCTGCACCCGCCAATCATCCGAGAAACTGATTCAGATGTTTATAATATTGTCGCCGGCAGGAAAAGACTTCATGTCATGCACTCAATTCATGCAGAAGGAACCTGGCCCTGCATGGTTATTGCCCAAGCGTTTCCGGAGGACGAGGTATTTCACATCTTGCTTGCAGAAAAAGAAACTAGCGGAAAACTCTCACCCATTGAAAAGGCTCTGTTCCTGCAAAAAATCTCAGCGATCATGAATGATGAGCAGATAGCCGTTGAGTTCCTGCCACTCCTGGATCACCAACCTGGCACTGCGGCAATAAAACAGACTTTAATGCTGCTCAGCCTTGAAAAACCGATTCTTCTCGGTACCCACAGGGGCTCTGTAAATGAGGCCATTGCCCGTGACTTTATAACTTTGTCTCCCAAGGACAGAATGGTGCTGTTTGAGATAATTTCCTCTCTGCGGCTGAGTTACAGCAACCAGAAAAAACTACTGCATATTTGCAGGGAGCTGGCCTGCCGGGAGGGCACAAATATAACAGACCTGCTTGACAATAATGAGGTGCACGGGATCCTGCACCACCAAGGGGCAAACCCGCCCCAGAAAACAAAAAATCTGATGGTTTGGCTGTCCCGCAAACATATGCCCCGGTCCGGAAAGGCAGAAAAAGAATTCAGCCGTTTTATCAGCAGTATAAACCTGCCGCAAAATGTTTCTGTTACACACACTCCTTACTTTGAAGATGATGCCCTGACTCTTTCCATAAAATTTCCAAACAGGAAAACCTTGCAGCATGCCTGGGAGAAAATCAGACACACGACCCACAACAGTGGCAATTAAGCAGTGCCTGGAACACTGCCGCAGCCCGGAAATATTCGATGTTCTCCAGGTTGCAGCCACGGCGGCATTGAAAGCGGGAGCCATTCTGCAGGAACGTTATGCCCGGCCGCATCAAATCCTTCACAAGGGCGCTATAGACCTGGTAACCGAGGCGGACCTGGCCGCGGAAGAATTAATCCTCGGTGTTCTCCACCAAAATATGCCGGGAGTGGAAATCGTGTCTGAAGAATCATTTTCCTCGTATGACAACATAACCGAAAAACCTCTCTGGATAATTGACCCTCTGGACGGCACCACAAATTTTGCCCACAATTTCCCCTGGTTTGCTGTCTCCATTGCTTTTTATGCTGAAGGCAAAACCCAGGCAGGCGTCATCTACAACCCCATTCAGAAAGAGCTGTTCTGCGGGACACTTGCCGGAGGTGCCTGGCTGAATGACCAGCCCATAAAGGTATCGAAAGTTTCCTCACTGAAAAATGCGCTGGTGGCAACGGGCTTCCCCTATGATGTCCGGGATAGGGCCGACTCAATTCTGGCTATGCTCAAAGCGGTTCTGACCCATACGCAGGGGGTAAGAAGGCCTGGTGCCGCCGCCCTCGATCTGGCGTATATCGCCTGCGGCAGACTGGATGCATTCTGGGAGGTTGGACTCAAACCCTGGGATGCTGCTGCAGGCCACTTGCTCGTTGAAGAGGCAGGCGGCACACTTTCAGATTTCGCCGGCGCTTCGTTTTCTCCATTCATTCCCGAACTCCTCGCCTCAAACACTTATCTCCACGGTAATCTTGTCGCCTTACTCCATGAATTCAGCACCATGGCACCCTGAGATGAACTCTGTGCAGCAACTGATTAACCTTGAGAAAATAACAATCTTTTTATATATATAATGTTCTCGAATACTGCCGCTTAACTGCTTTTGAAGAGGAAGAGCAAGCAATGACCACGACCTGCAAAAAAAACATACTCGGCCTTGTCATTATCACAGTCGCGCTGTTCATCACGGTCCGGCCGGGGATATGCACTGAGGATTTTTCCAGCTGGCTGGAAGGGTTGCGCCAGGAGGCCAGGGCCAAGGGTATCGGCGAAGCAACCCTGCATGAGGCCCTTGACAATCTGCAGCCTATAGCGCGGGTCATTGAGCTGGACAGAAAGCAGCCGGAGTTCACCCAGACATTCTGGCGCTACCTTGATGCACGGGTAACACAAACCCGGATTGAACGGGGCCGCACGCTCCTTGATCTGCATGCGGAGCTTCTTGACAGCATTGAAAACCAGTATGGCGTTCAACCCCGTTTTCTCATAGCCTTCTGGGGGCTGGAAACAAATTTTGGCGACTACATGGGAAGCTTCCCGGTCATTGGTGCACTGGCAACCTTGGCCCACGATCCGAGAAGAAGCGATTTTTTCCGTTCCGAGTTATTGGCCGCCCTGTCGATTATTGATGATGGTCATATTGTCGCAAATAAAATGCTTGGTTCCTGGGCGGGTGCCATGGGGCAGCCTCAATTCATGCCTTCCACTTTTGTCCGTTTCGCTGTTGACGATGATGGTGACGGCAAGCGGGATATCTGGCACAGCCTCCCGGATGTTTTTGCCTCGGCGGCGAACTTTCTGGCAAAATCGGGCTGGCAAGGGGATAAAACCTGGGGCCGCGAAGTAAAACTCCCCCCCGGCTTCAACCTTGAACTGGCGGGGCTTACGGTTGAAAAAACACTTGCGGCCTGGCAGATACTCGGGGTGAGGAAGATCAGTGGCGCTGACCTGCCCGCCATCAACATGAAGGCATCTTTAATCCTGCCAGCCGGGCATTCAGGACCTGCCTTCCTGGTGTATAACAATTTCCGTACCACTCTGCAGTGGAACCGGTCCGATCTTTACGCCCTTGCAATTGGACACCTTGCCGACCGCATAGCAGGCAAAGGCCCCCTGGTAACAGCCCGGCCGGCCTCCGAGCAACGGCTCAGCCGCAGCCAGGTTGAAAGAATCCAGGGACTTCTCACCGAGCAGGGCTACGATCCCGGCCCGGTCGACGGTGTTATCGGTTCACAGACCCGTCAGGCTATAAAGAATTTCCAGCGCACCGTAAAATTACCGGCTGATGGGTATCCCACCCCTGAACTGCTCGAGGCACTTGGAAAAGAATGAAACGTTTGCCCAGAGAAAAAAACTCTACCATTAAGGAAATTTTTTCTGCTGCGGATGCGATACCCCTGCAGCGGCCGCTTTTTCTTTCCGGTGTTTCTGCCGGCTTCCCCTCCCCTGCGGATGATTACCTTGACCGTAAACTCGACCTCAACGAGCACCTGGTCAAAAATCCTGCTGCCACCTTTTTCGTAAGAGTGGCAGGGGACTCCATGATCGGTGCCGGGATCAACGACAATGACATTCTGGTAGTGGACCGCTCCCTCGAACCTGCCAGCGGCAGTATCGTCATCGCGGTAATCAATGGCGAACTGACGGTCAAGCGGCTGTTGAAACGCAAAGATTCCTGGCGCCTGGTTGCCGAAAATCCGGATTACCCGGACCTGGAAATTGTTGCGGAGACACCGCTGGAAATTTGGGGAGTAGCGACTTATGCCATTCACAGCCTCTGAAATGTTCGGGCTCATTGACTGCAATAACTTCTACGCCTCATGCGAAAGACTTTTCCGGCCCGACCTGGCGAACAGGCCGGTGGTTGTTCTTTCCAACAACGACGGCTGTATTATTGCCCGCTCCAATGAAGCCAAGGCTCTCGGCATCGGCATGGGCGCACCCTACTTCAAACAGGAAGCCCTCATCCGTGCACACGGTGTCGTGGTGTTCTCTTCCAATTATCCCCTCTACGGCGATGTCTCACAACGGGTAATGGATGTTCTCATGGGCCTGGAGCCTGATGTCGAAATCTATTCCATTGACGAGGCATTCATCCGGCTTCCGGCAGGAAAACATGGCGACCCTGAAAGCCGGGCCCGTTTTCTCAAGACTGCCGTACAGCGGCAAACCGGCATCCCGGTTTCCATCGGCCTCGGCCCCACCAAAACCCTGGCAAAAATCGCCAACCGCTTTGCAAAAAAGGACCCGCGGGCTGCCGGTATATTTGCTGTTAGAGACACGCAGGACCTGGACAGCCTGCTGGCAACAGTGGCTGTGGGGAATATATGGGGTATAGGCCGGCGCCATGCTGCCCGCTTGCAAAAGCAGAACATCAATACCGCGCTGGAACTTAAAAACCGGGCCGACACCTGGATCAGAAAACAGTTGACGGTTACCGGTTTGCGGACGGTTATGGAACTGCGGGGCATTCCCTGCATCTCCCTGGAAAAAGCGGGGCCGGCCAAGCAGTCGATTTGCACCTCCCGGTCATTCGGGCAACCGGTGCATGCACTGACCGACCTCCGGGAAGCCGTTGCCACCTATGCTTCCCAGGCAGCGTATAAACTGCGCAGCGAAGGTCTCCGTACCACTGTTGTTGATGTCTTTATCCGCACCAACAGTTTCAAAAAGGACGAACCGCAATACTGCAACAGACGAACCGTTATATTGCCTGCCCCCACTGCCCATACCGCTGCACTGATCAAGACCGCCCTTACTTCCCTTAAAGCCATTTACCGTCCCGGTTACCGCTACCAGAAGGCCGGCATCCTGCTGAACGGCCTTGTGCCTGAAAGCCATGACCAGCTGCATCTTTTCCATGCAGCGGCCCCGGGTTCCACCGCCCTTATGAAAGCGGTGGATAAGATCAACAGGCGCTGGGGCCGTGACACCATCCAGTTTGCTGCTGCCGGACTCGCCAAAAAATGGCATTTCAGACAGATGAAAAAATCTCCTGCCTACACAACACGCTGGCCGGAAATTCCCACTGTAAAAGCCTCTTTCCCTGAACGCTTTTCTATGGCATAATAGACTCCGCATGGTTCAGAGGACTAACACGGAAAACCCTATTATCTGGAGGCAGAGGTGGAAAAAGAAGAGTTTGTGGTAGCGCGGGCTAAGCTCGAGAAAACCCAGAAGGAGATGTCACAGCTTCTCGGCGTTTCAGTAAAAGCGGTCTACAGCTATGAACAGGGCTGGCGCTCTATTCCTACACATGTTGAACGGCAGATGTACTTCCTTTTGTCAAGGAAAAGAGGGGTCTCCAAGCCGGCTAAATCCTGCTGGGTCATAAAAAAATGCCCTCCCAAGATACGTAAACTGTGCCCAGCCTATGAGTATAAGGCCGGCAAATTCTGCTGGCTGGTCAATGGTACAATATGCGAATGCAAAGCTCAGAAAAACTGGAAGGAAAAAATGAAAATTTGCCGGGAATGTGCCGTCATGAGCGATCTTCTCTAAAAACTAGCCGGGCTGAAAGGTATGGATAACGGAAATACCGGTCCCAGAAAGGAAAAACCGGACCCGGAAAGAATGGCTGTGTTGCGGGCCCTGCCCCTTGAAATCAAACAGCAGATCACGGGCGAGGAGGCCCGGGCTTTTCTCTATAATGAAGAACTTCCGGAAAGTTTGATGGAAAAACTCAAGGATTACCTTGAAGATATTGACTCTGTGTAAAACCTGCAATACCAGACTCCCCGCTGCTTCAAACATTCCGGCAGCTGCATCAAGCCAGGAGCACAACTGTCAGTCACCTTGTTCTTTCTTCCAGAAGGCAAGAATGCCATTAGCCCCGAATGAAACCTGGACGAGCTCCCAACCGCCTGCCCCTTCAATATTTAATATATTCTGCAGGGTCTCTGTCTGGTCATGGGGAATCTGCTGCAGTGAACATTCTCCCGCTTCCGAGCAATAATAGACCAGCTCTTTGAAGGTATCTGCAGGATGCTTTGTGATTTTATATGTGAATGTTTTCATCGCCGTCACCTGAAAAATATTTTTTTGCTAAACCGTGCCTGCATAATAATTTTTTTTTCATCATGTTAACGATCCCTTGCAAATATTTGTTTTGGATAATTTAAACAATAACTATGGCGCACTCATCTCTCAAGAGACAAACAGCAAATGACGTAAGTTTTCGATATTCAGTTATTATCCCCTCCTACAATGAGGAGTCATTTCTGCCCGAAACTCTTGCCAAACTGAAATTGGCCATGCAGGACATCCCGCACCAGGGCGAAATCATAGTTGTGGATAACAACTCCACTGACAGGACTGCAGAAATTGCCCAGGCAAACGGGACCAGGGTTGTTTTTGAACCGGAACGCCAAATTTCCAGAGCCCGGAACTCAGGAGCCGGGGCGGCAAAAAGTGATTGGCTCATATTCCTGGACGCCGACACCATTTTATCCGCATCACTATTAAATAATGCGCTCACACACCTTAAAAACGGAACATGTTGCGGTGGCGGCACACTCCTTGATTTTGATACGCAACTCCCCTTTCTGGCGGGCAGGCTTGTTTCATTCTGGAACTGGCTTTCCAGGACAAGAAAGCTGGCGGCCGGCAGTTTCATTTTCTGCCTGAGAGAGGCTTTTATCGACACAGGCGGATTTGATGAAAAAACATATGCCGGGGAAGAGGTGTTTTTTTCGCGAAAACTGCAGCGCTGGGGCAAAAAACATGATTTACCCTTCATCATCCTGGCAGATCAGCACGTTGTTACTTCCAGCAGAAAATTTCACTGGTATTCATCAATGCAGATAACCGGGCTGCTTCTCATGTTCACTGTTTTCCCCTTTGCCCTGCGCAGTCGTACTCT
>JAWVYE010000071.1:0-6949 GCA_033722905.1 Desulfobulbales bacterium | reverse complement strand
TCCCGGTCGATAAGTCCGTCAAGTTCAGCCTGTGTCGGCGCCAGGTTTTTGGCGCAGAGGGGCCGGACAAGAATACCTTCGCAGCTGCTGTCCCGCTCAATGACACGCAATGCATCCCGCCTCTGCGACATGGGGCGCTGGCCGATAACCTCACCTGTCACCAGAAATGATGCCCCAACTTCCGGCATCATCTTCTTGGCCTCGGAAAGGAGGAATATCTTGCAGTCTATACAGGGGTTGAAATGTTTGCCAAAGCCATGGGCAGGTTTTTTGAGAAGCTCAAGGTACTGGGGCGTGACATCCTTTAAGATCACATCGATCCCTGATGTTTCTTTTATTTTCCGGATATATTCATCCTCTGCCTGCAGCAGATCGTATCCGAAAAAAGGTGTGACGAACTTTACGGCCACAACCCTGATGCCCTGCAGGGCGACAACCCTGCATGCCAGTGTTGAGTCAAGGCCTCCGGAAAACAGTGCTAATGCGGTTGTTTTTTTATTGTCAGCGGTCATCGGTTTTTTATTAAGTTTGATTTTATGTGCCGGCTTTATGTTTTTTGCGGGTAAGTGTCTATTCTCTTTTGTTATACCCTTTAGTCTTCAGTCATGCACCTTCGCCAGTAACCCTTTTGCAAAGGTGATGGTTTCCTGGGTCACTGAATCCCCGGCAAGCATACGGGCCAGTTCAAGAATTCTGGTTTGCTCGTCAAGCATGGTTATTTCAGTCAGCGTCCGTTTATGCCGCAGGGTTTTGTCCACTCTGAAATGCTCATCAGCTTTAGATGCAATCTGCGGCAGATGGGTGATACAGAGAACCTGATGGTGTTTTGCCAGCTCTTTTATTTTGCCGGCAATGTCTTCTGCTGCCTGGCCGCCTATCCCGGCGTCAACTTCATCAAATATCACAGTGTCCACCTGGTCCCTGCGGGCCAGAATGCATTTGAGCCCCAACAGCAGCCTGGAGAGTTCTCCGCCTGATGCAATCTTAACCAGGGGTTTTACAGGTTCACCCTGGTTGGCTGAAAACATGAATTCCACCTGGTCCCAACCTGAGGGGGACAGCTGCGCAATATTTTTTTCACCGGTTTTAAAAGCAGTCTTGAATACAGGAGCTGTAAAGCTCAGGGTGCGCAGTTCACGGCTGATGGCTTTTTCAAGACCGGCGGCGGTTTTTTTCCTGGCTGCGGATAACGTATCGGCGTCTGCCAGCAGTTTTCCTTCAAGGGCCGCCAGTTTTTTCTCGGTTTCTTTGAGGCGCTGGTCCATGGAGTCCAGTTCACTCAGTTCCTCTTCCGCCTGATCCGCATAGCGGATTACCTCTGAGAGCAGCATCTGGGGGCCGCCATATTTTCGCTTCAGCTTCTGCAGTTCGTCAATCCTGGCCTCAATTTCTTCGAGCCGCATGGGATCAGAGGGAATACTGTCCAGATACTGCTTTAACTGGTGATTCAGGTCATCCAGCTCATAGCAGGTATCAGTTACTCTCGCAACAATTTCCGAGGCCGCCTGATCAAGCTGCCCGATCTGTTCAATATTTTTGCGGACCTGACCCAGATTGCTCAGGACAGCATCAGATAATAAATGGTGGCACTCCCGGCCCAGTTCCATGAGAGTATCGGATGACTTGAGAACTTTTTTCTCGGCACTCAGTTCTTCGTCCTCGCCTGCCATGATGGCGCTGCTCCTTATTTCACCAAGCTGGAAGGCAAGCAGATCACGCTTCTGTTCCCGGTCACGCTCCTGCTGCAGAAGTTTTTCCCGCCGGGCCTGCAAATCGCTCCAGGTGGAATAAAGGTCCGTGAAGCTTTCCCGCTTTGACCATAATTCGCCGACAGAATCTATGAAATCAAGGTGGTTGCGGGGATTAAGTAATATCTGGTGTTCATGCTGGCTGGCAACTGAAATCAGGTTTTCAAACAGAAACTGGACCAGAACAGCGGTGGCCATACTGTCATTAATGAAGTAGCGGCTTCTTTTCTCTTTGCTGATGATACGCTTGAGAATAAGGCTGTCCTTAACCTCGAACCCCTTTTCCCTGAGCAGGTTCAGCAGATTTTTCCTGCCCGGAGGTATGGCAAATAAAGCCTCTACAGAAGCGGTATCAGCCCCTGTCCTGATCCAGGAATTTGCTGCCTTGCAGCCTGACAGCAGATTGAGAGCCTGCAGGATGATGGACTTGCCGGCACCTGTTTCACCGGTGAAAACGATCAGGGATGCAGAATCAGCCTTCTGCTTCTCTGCACTGAACACCAGGTGCAGGGATGCAATAAGGGCCAGGTTGTTGATTTTTAATTCGCGCAGCATAATCTGTTTACAGGCAGGAAAATCTTGCAGGAATCATCAACTCAGATGAATTCATTTTCCCATGTTTATAATATCTGAAAGCCGTATTTATACATAGCAGACAATCATCCTAAAGCGCAATTCATGGAGAATGCAATAGAACTTGACTCGTCCTGAAATTAATGTAAAAAGTAATAATTACAATAAAAAAGATGCCCGATAAGCAGGTAAATCAGGCCGCCGGAGAGACTATAATTACTACAGAAGAAAAACAGCCAGAGAAGCAGATGAGTAAACTGATCAATCTCAGTGCCAGCCTGGAAGACTATATTGAGGCCATTGCCCACATTGTGGATGAAAAGAAGGTGGCAAGGGGCAAAGAGATAGCCAAACGTTTGCAGGTAAGCCGCGCTTCAGTTACAGAAGCCCTGCGTTCTCTTTCAAAAAAAGGTTTGATTAACTATGAGCCCTATGAGGTGATAACCCTCACTGATAAAGGCAGGGAGGTAGCAGGTGATGTTATTCGCCGGCATGAGGCGCTGAAAGATTTTTTTATCAAAGTTTTGGCAATCGATGCGGCAATTGCCGAGGAAAGTGCCTGCCGTATTGAACATGCCGCTCCACCGGAAGTCATCGACCGGTTAATCCGGTTCGTTAACTTTATCGAGGTCTGTCCCCGCGGGGGTGCTGACCTGATCAAGGGTTTTTCAGAATACTGTGAAAAGGGCAGAACAAGGGAAAGTTGTGAAGAATGTTTGTCCGGCACCCTTAAGGAGCCCTTCGCACCATAAAAAAAATACTGCAGAAACCACTGGCAGCGTGCCTTCATCATCAAGCCGTCTCAGCTTCCTTTGATCAGATTGATAATCTCCTCGGTCTCCGGGAAGCGGCCCTGTTCGAATTTTGAAAAAATCATTTTGCCCTCAACCATAACATCATAGATGCCGTTAGAGCCGGCGATCAGTTCAATCTCAGCGCCGAGATTTTTATGCAACTCGTCTCCCATACTGGAAGCCCTGGGAAAATAGTTTCACTGTTTGCAGTATTCGATGGATATCTTCATGGGTGTCCTCAATAAATACTTTTAAAGAAATACTTGTAAAGCATTTTGCTACAGGTTGAGAGTCAAAGTCAACATACTCATATAAATTCCTGTCGTTGCCTTCTTATTTCTGATGAATAATCCTCTCAAACCAATTTTAATAAATTAAAGAATTAATGCAAAATTCAAATGTAAGAATTTAATGTTTTTTTAACCGGCACCCGCCACTCCATATATAAGTTTTTTCTTGCACTGCTCCCGTTCTGGCTCTATGGTGGTGCCTTCATCTTTGTTGTATGCCGAAATTCCATGGGGATAAACCCAGGGATTTTCGGCAAAGATTTTGAGTGTGATTTCGCTACTGCATGTTGAATTAAATAGTATCCGGCCAGGTCATGAATACTGAACAAAGTAAAGTCTCAAAACTGTTGGATCTAAAGGACAGACTTGATGAGCGGGAAGAAATATATCTCTGCGGTCTTGCAACGTTAAGCCGCAAAGGTATCCGGCGCCGACTGAAAGAGCAGACAGGGCATCGCCAGGCTTTTGCCCTGGACGCGGACAGAATTCTTCATTCAAAGGCCTACACCAGGTATATTGACAAGACCCAGGTCTTTTATATGGTTGATAATGACCATATAACCCACCGGGTCCTGCATGTACAGCTCGTCTCAAAAATTGCCCGCACCATCGGCCGGTTTCTGAGGCTCAATGAAGACCTTATAGAAGCTATCGGCCTGGGGCATGATATCGGCCATCCTCCCTTCGGGCATGACGGCGAAAAGGAGTTGGCCGATCTCTGCAGCGAACATGGTATTCCCAGGTTTCAGCACAATATCCAGAGCATACAGTTTTTGGAGAAGCTCGAAAGAAAGGGCCGGGGCTGGAACCTTACCCTGCAGACCCTGGATGGCATCCTCTGCCACGACGGTGAGATCCACAGCCGTTTTCTGCAGCCGCAGCGCGATAAAGATTTTGCTGAATTTGACAGGGAACTGCAGACCAAAAGCCATAACCCCGATACCCAGCTCTCACCAATGACACTGGAAGGCTGTGTTGTGCGGCTATGCGATACCATCGCCTACATCGGCAGAGATATTGAAGATGCCATAGAGCTGGAGCTGATAAAGCGCAGCGATATTCCGGCACGATGCAGGAATGTGCTGGGCGATACCAATGGCACCATTGTCTATAATCTGGTTGAGGACCTTATCACCAACAGTCTCGCCCCGGGCAGCAGCGGCGAACTGGCCCGCGATGCCATCGGTTTCAGTCCTGAAGTCAGCGCCGGCCTGAAGGAGTTGAAAACGTTCAACTATGAACGTATTTACATGAATCCGGTGATAAAAAGGGATTTCCCCAAGATCCGGAACTGCTATCGCATACTGTTTGAAACCTATCTTGACCAGGTCGTGAAGATGGAAACCACTTCAGAGATTTTTACGGAAATGCTGGACAGCAAGGAGCCCTATTATGTTGAAAAACATGCGCCGGCGGAGATAGCCAGGGATTTTATCGCCGGCATGACCGATGATTACTTTCTGAAAGCAGCCGCTGCTTACGGTTGTGAAATACCAGAGAAGATATGACTCCCGGCAGGCTCAAAACATTCTTTCTGCCTGGGGAAAACACCCGGATGGTTTTTGTCGCCTCGCTTATAGGTGTAATTGCCGGCCTGGCCAATATCTGTTTCCGGACGGTCCTGGAGTTTGTCCATCACACGATTTTTGTGCCGGGATATGCAATAGTCAGCCAGGGAGGCTGGTATATCCTCCTGCTGCCCTTGATCCCGATCAGCGGTATGGTTTTACTCATCCCTCTGGCGATAATCTTTCCAGGTGAGATATACGGCTACGGCTTTACCAAGTTTCTGCGCAAGGTCAATATCAGGGGCGGTTCCATGAAATTCAGGAAAAATATCCTGAAGATTATCTCATGCTCCCTGACCATCGGTACGGGTAACTCGGCAGGGGTTGAAGGTCCCATTGCCCAGGTGGGCGGGGCGCTGGGTTCACTGTTTGGAAAAATCTTCCGGGTGTCAGGCAACCGCATAAAGGTTTATACCGCTGCCGGTTGTGCCGGGGGTGTGGCGGCCATGTTCAATGCCCCGATCGCCGGAGTTTTTTTCGCTGCCGAGATTGTCCTGCTGGGCACTTATGAAATTGCCTCATTCTCTGTCCTGGTAATATCCTCTGCCATGGCTACGGTCGTATCCAGATCATATTACGGCGAGAATCCGGCTTTCCCCATCCCTGAATTTCATCTGGTGAATCCTCTGGCAGAGATTCCGCTTTATATGATTATGGGCGTTTTAATGGGACTCGTTGCTGTTCTCCATATATATATATTTTATGAAGTCAGGGACCGCTTTGCATCCCTGAAAATCAATCAGCATGTCAAACCTGTAATGGGAGCCTTTATAATAGGTATAATCGCCATGTTTTTTCCCCAGATCATGGGAGACGGTTATCATTACATCAAGGAGGTTTTATCAGGGCACGGCATCCTCTGGGTAATGGTCCTCCTTGTTTTTCTCAAAATTTTTGCCACAGCTGTCACTCTGGGCGCTGGCGGATCCGGCGGTGTTTTTGCGCCTGCCCTGTTTATTGGAGCTGTACTGGGTGGGGCATACGGCTCTGTGGCCCACTATTTTTTTCCTGCGGTAACAGCTTCCTCCGGGGCTTATGCGGCGGTGGGACTCGGTGCCTTTCTTGCCGCCACCACCCATGCGCCGATTACAGCCATTTTTCTGCTTTTTGAAATGACAGGTGATCACCTGATAATAATTCCGATCATGCTGACCAGTATTATCGGCACCGCCGTGGCCAGCAAACTCAACCCCGATTCCATCGATACGGTTGATCTCACCCGCGAGGGTATCGACATTCACGAAGGCAGAGAGATTGCCGTCATGAAGTCAATCCGGGTCGGCAAGGTGATTACCGAGGAGGTCGACTTTATCAGTGAAAAGGCCAATGTCAACCAGCTGCTGGAGATTTTTCAGATGGCCAAAGACAGTTTTTATTTTCCTGTAATTGATGAGACCGGACACATGGTCGGCATCATTTCCCTGCAGGATGTCAAAGGTGTTCTGCATGACAAGGAACTGCGGCTGTCATCAACCGTGGGTGATATCTGTACAAGGAATGTCCTCACCCTGACCCCGGACGACAACCTCTATACAGCCATGACCTACTTTGATGTCCGGGGTATCACCGAAATCCCGGTGGTCGAATCACCTGAGGATAAATGGGTTGTCGGCATGCTGAAACGGCGGGATGTGGTGGATGCTTATAACCGTGAGGTCCTGAAGAAAGGTATCAGTGAACATACTGCCTCAATAAAACTGACCTGAGCAAAGCCGGAAATCACGCTGCCGGCCGTGCGACGGAGTCATTTACTGTTTTGACAAAACCCCTGAAGTCATGGACAAGAGCCGGATTTCTGTTTTTATATTTTGACCTTTAGACATATATCCTGTACTTTGAACCTCGCCATTTGCGCCCGTAGCTCAGCTGGATAGAGCGCCGGACTTCGAATCCGTAGGCCGCAGGTTCGAATCCTGCCGGGCGCGCCATACAAAAAGAAATTTTGAATTAACAGTAAATAAGATGTTTTGCTCACC
>JAWVYE010000070.1:0-6957 GCA_033722905.1 Desulfobulbales bacterium | reverse complement strand
GAAAAGTATAAGTAATTGTTATTTCATCGGAAATTATGTATTTTGTTAAATCGGGACTGGCTTGAGATACTAAGTAAAAAACAGCCTGTTTGTGCTACACGGGCCCAGGATGAGAGGGGATTGAGCAATGGATATGGAAGCCACCAGAATACTGATCGTTGATGACAGTGCCGTTGTCCGCAAGTCTTTAACCAAGCTTCTGGAAGAAGCCGGAGCTGAGGTTACGGCTGCTGAGGACGGGGAGAAGGGTTTGGAACTTGCAACTAGCCAATCATTTGACCTTATCATAACTGATGTTGAAATGCCTAAAATCGGCGGCTATACCCTGTGCCTCAAATTGAAAAATAATCCCGCCACCAGAAGTATTCCGGTAATCATCCTGAGTACGCAGGACAGTGACGAAGCCATTGAAAGGGGTTTTCAGTCAGGAGCAACAGCATATATTTCAAAATCAGAGGCCATGTCACAGCTTAAAACGACCATTGAAAAGGTGCTTAACAAATCCACCTTTAAACAGGAACGTACTATCCTGGTGGTTGATGATTCCAAGACCATACGCTTTCTTGTTGAAAAGGGTCTGTCTGAAGCCGGTTTCCATGTGTTGACAGCGACAAATGGCAAAGAAGGCCTTGATATGGTGAAGATAAGAACACCTGATCTTATTTTAAGTGATATCAATATGCCGGAAATGAACGGTATTGATTTCTGCAAACAGATCAAATCCAATCCTGACTGGTCCGGGGTGCCTTTTGTGGTCATGAGTTCCCATAGTGAACGTTCCCTTGTCCATGGCATGATAGAGCATGGCGCCACCACATATATCGTTAAGCCCTTTAACCTGGACCAGCTTGTGGTTACCATCGAAAATTTACTCTCCGATCAATACCTGCAGCTGCTTGAAGATAAGGAGCGCCTGAACGCTGAACGCAAAATGATGCTGGAAACAGTAATCAGCATTGTTACAGCCCTGGAAGACCGGCATGAATATGCGCAGGGGCATTCGGAGGCAGTTTCACGCATGGTTGTCAACATGGGGAAGGCCATGAAATTGCCGGCCGATGAAATTGTTTTGCTCAGAATAGCAGCTAAAATACATAATCTCGGTTATGTGGCAATCCCTGATAAAATATTGTTAAAACCGGGTAAATTGACAGATGAAGAATATGCGATCATGAAGCACCATCCTGTGGTAGGTGCACATATACTTGAATCAAACCCGGCCCTGAAAGATATCGTCCCGGCATTACGAAACCACCATGAACGCTATGATGGAGCCGGCTATCCCGACAGGTTGAAGAAAGAAGAAATCCATCTCTGGGCCCGTATGATAGCCGTTGCTGACACCTTTAAGGCAATTACCAGCGTGCGGCCCTACAGATCGGCCATGTCAAAGGAAAAAGCCCTGGAACTCATGGCGGATCTGCGGGGAAACCGGCTCTGCCCCAAATGCCTTGATGTGTTCTTTGATTTAATGAATAAGAAATAGACCAGGAAACGGCTGTCCTGAGATATTGTTTACGGGGCGGGGATTTGCAGCACCAAGATGAAAAGACATGTGAGGTCGAATGCTGGCGGACAACGGAGAGCGCCAAGCCGATAACAATGAAGCAGGCACGCAACGGAATAAAAGCTGAAGTACCATTATATATCGGGGTTGGAGAAATAGTTGTTTCAAAAGACCCTGAAACTGTACTGGTCACATCCCTGGGGTCATGTATAGCTGTTATAATGCTGGCGCCGGAGATCTGTGGGGCCGGTCTGGCCCATATTGCTTTGCCCTCATCAGATGTGAACATCAAGCAGTCAAATGTAAAACCGGGGTACTATGCCGACACCGGCATACCAAGATTGCTGGCGGCAATGGATAAACTGCACGGCGGCAAAAGGGGGCGTTTACTAGTGAAGCTTGTAGGCGGCGCCAAGATAATGGACCCGAACAGCACCTTTGACATTGGCAAGAGAAACGCGCTGGCCATCAAAAAAATTCTCTGGGAAAACAGGCTTGGAGTTCTGGCGGAAGACGTCGGGGGTGATATTTCAAGAAATGTCAGGGTAATGGTCGATACGGGACACGTCCTTGTGAAAACTCTCGGCAAGGAGCGGATGACTCTATGAAGAAGACAATTGTTATCGCGGATGATTCAAGAACTGCCCGGTTTCTGATCCGGCAGTATCTTGAAATGGCAGGTTTTTCTCAGGCAGAGTTCCTGGAGGCTGAAAACGGCAGGCAGGCTCTGCAACTTGCCAAGGACAGGCAGGCGCATATACTGTTTACCGATTATAAAATGCCGGAAATGGACGGGCTAGACCTTTTGCGCAGGGTCAAGGCAAGCCCCAAGCTGCATGATCTGCCGGTTGTGGTTATTACAAGTTTTGCCAACCAGGCAAAAATTGATGAGTTTTCTGAGAACGGGGCTTATGCTGTCTTACAGAAACCCCTGTTATTATCAAAATTGCGTAAAGCGATGCAGCCTTTACTAACTGATGAAAATTACGGAGAACAGGACATTGAACGAGAATAGCTCATTGCACAAAGCCCTCGTGGATGCAGTGCTGGCCACCATGGAAAATATTGCTTTTGAGGAGCCTGAGGTCCTGCCTGATCCGATTACTATTGCAGGGGAAATATTAACATTCACCCTCCAGGTTGTATCACCATATTTGTTGTTGACAAAGATTGATATACCGCAAAAACTGGCTGCGAAACTGACACAAACAATTTATCGTGATGATGAAAAAGAAATAAGCGGTGTTCTGATTGATGACACAGTTGGTGAGATTCTCAATACCATTACCGGCAATATGATGGGCAACCTGACCCTGGGTGAGAGAATCTTCGAGATGGGGCTGCCCCAAAAGATAACAGAGGAAAAACGAATCACCGGCGAAAACATCCGGAATTTCTTTTTCCGAATTGAAGACATTCCTTTTTGCGTGTCAATTGATGGAGATGTCTTTATAGAAAAGGAATAGACATGCTTCGCAGCAGGGGTGAAAGGAGCAATGCAGCCTGCCCTGTTTCGACATGATATAATCATATGCAAGGAAAATTAGTATTTCTGGAGTCATGTTTATCAGTTGGACAAGAATATTATGAAAAAACAAATTTGATACGATGATAGAAAAAATTCTCATAGTTGATGACTCTCCTGTTTCAAGGAAAATTATGAAAACATGCATTCCTGAAGACAGGGGATATGAATTACTGGAGGCCGGTGACGGTCGGAGCGGTATTGACAAATATCAGCTGTCCAATCCGGATCTGACCTTTATGGACCTGACCATGCCGGTTATGGATGGAATGCAGGCCCTGCAGGAAATTATGAAGATTGACCCGCAGGCAGTCGTTATAGTCTGCACTGCTGATGTCCAGATGAAAACCATTTTTAAGGTTATGAATCTCGGGGCCCTCATGGTTGTCAGGAAACCGATCAACAAACAGGCAATAGATGACGCTTTACGTAAAGCTGAAGAAAAGCTTAGGAACATAAAGTAGAAAGCTTTGAGTAATTCTGAGATAATCATAAGCGAGGAAGAGCGTGATATCCTCCAGGAGGTCATGAATATCGCCTTCGGCAAGGCGTCTGCCGACCTCGCTGACATTATTGATGTCTACGTTGTCTTGAGCATACCTCATATTAAGCTCATGAAAACAGGGGAGGTTGCCGGCTATATTGAGGCGGAAATAGATAACCTGGAAAACATCAGCGTCATAAAGCAGAGTTATTCGGGAAAATTTCATGGAACCGCCTTACTTCTTTTCCCTGACGGTGCGGGGAAGAAACTTTTTTCACTTTTTGACAATGGCGGTGAAGGCCCTGGTGAAAGTGAAGAAATCTCCTTCGGACTTGAAAAGGAAACCTTGCTTGAAGTCGGTAATATTTTGATCGGCGCATCCGTCAGCAAGGTGGCTGATCTCCTGGATGACGTTGTCAGCTACAGACCGCCCCGTATTATTATTGAAAGCAGACCGGGTGATATTGTCGACTGGGATTTGGCCGAGCCGGACGCACCGGCAATATTGATGCATACGGTTTTTGGTTTTGAGAACAGGGACATAAGCGGGCTTCTTTTTCTCCTTCCCAGCTACAAATCCCTGGCATGGTTGAAAAAAGCTTTGCATGCTTTTCTCGAGCAGTATGTGTGATAAAGTTCCGCCGGCGCAACTTTGCACCAAAAATTAAGTAATTCTTCTCTTATTTTATACATAATTCTTCCGGTCTAATGTGCTATTTTCCTTGTGGAATACTACATATTGCTGTATTTTTCATATTGACATACAACATGTGGTAATTTATACAATGGAAGGTTTTCTTTAACAGTTTAATCCGGCCCCTGAAGCATTAATAAAAATACTGGCGCTGGGCCGTGAAGGATGGAAGGCGTGTCACAGAGAATTATATTAATCCCGCCACATAACCATTCGTTGATCTTGCACCCGGGAAGCAATAAATGACCACGGTAGCAGCAGAAGAAGAACTATTCCGTTCATGCCGTATACTTTTCGGTGAAAAACTGAAAGTTTCCCGGGAATTTCTGCAATACCTCCAATTGTCAGGCATCAAGAAGGCCTATCGCAGTAAGGCCCTGGAAATACATCCCGACAGAGTGTCCTGCCAGGACCTGATAATGCGGCAAAACCTCACACAACAGTTCAATGAAGTGCACGAAGCATATAAAATCCTGGTAAAATACCTAGAAGCAAGGAAAACCGGGGAGCCACACCAGTGGACTCAGACATTTTTTACTGATGGCAAAGTAAAGAAAAAGGCAAAAAAAAATCAGAGACCGACAGGTCCAGCCAACGGTGCAACAAATTATCAGGCAATGCAGGGCAGCGGCCGGTTCAATAATGGCAATGGCAGCAGAAAAAAATACCCCCTGCATAAATCAGTGTTTGACCCTAAAAGCCTGTATCGAGGACCGATTCCTAACCGGCGGCTGTTGTTTGGCCGTTATCTTTACTATTCAGGCATGATCAATCTGCAAACAATCAGCAAAGCCCTGATATGGCAGCAATCGCAACGGCCACGCTTTGGTGAGGCAGGCAAGCGGCTGGGCTGGTTGAACGAGCAGGATATTGTCAGGATATTACAGAACAGGGGTGATAGGCAGTTGTTTGGTGAGTCAGCCCTGAGACTTGGGATATTGACCCGGAAACAGCTGCAGCTTCTTCTGCAGCATCAGAAAAGTTTGCACAAGCGCATCGGCCAGTATTTTGTAGAGCAGAACTACCTGGATCCGGTTATGCTGGCGAAACATGTCACGGCGCACAGAATGCATAACAACTCGGTGCAGAATATCCTGTCTTAACAGTCTGCCCGGCAGCGTTATTAAGCGGGTTGATTATCCGCGGCCTTGAATTTTTTGTATTCGAGACAGGCTTGTTCAAACCCTAATTCGCAGGAAAGCTTGAGGTCTTCTCCCATATTGAATTGATCTTTCTTGATCTTCCAGGCCTGGGCCCGCCAGAAATAGAGGGGTGCATTCAGGGGATCGAAGAGAACAGCCTGGTTGAAATCTGCTATGGCCTGATCCGGTTTATTGCGATAAATATGGGCTCTTCCCCTGTTGATATAACTTTCTGCGTCACTTGATGCAAGTTTGATTGCCTGGCTGAAGTGTTTCGCCGCCTCTTCATATTGTTTGTTCTTCAGGCTTTCCAGTCCTTTTTTATTGAATTCGGCCGCTTCTTCAGGCTTATCTGAGCTTTTCTCATCAACCTGGACGCTTGGCGCAGCCCGGTCAATGTAACTGAAGTCGGCATGGTCAGAGTCGGTTTTTATTGCCTGGTTGAAATCCGCCATGGCTTCATCGGGCATCCCTTTTTCCGAGTATGCACGTCCCCTGTTCAGATAGACGTCACTGTACATTGGGTTGAGGACCAGGGCGGCTGTAAAATCTTTAATGGCTTCATCAAACATGTTGTTCTGCAGATAGATTTCGCCACGGCTGTTGTAGAGTTCCGCGTCCTTCTTTTCAAATTTAAGGGCGTGGTTAAAATCCATCAGGGCATCATTAAACCTGCCCAGCTTGGCGTAGGCGTTCCCTCTGTTGATCAATCCATCAACATAGTTCGGGTTAATCTCAAGGGCCCGGGAAAAATCCTTGATGGCCTGGTTATAGAGATTTTTACCGATATTGGTTTCTCCCTGCAGGTTATAGGCCTCAGCCTGACGCAGGTCGCTGAGGGTCTCTTTCAGACCGGTTGCCGAAGCCGGGAGTTCATTCATATCAATTTTACTGTCAGCAAGTTCGGGCCCTGTTTTATCAGCATACCGGGTCCATTCCTTGTCACCAGCCCCGGCTTCCCCCTCTTCGAACTCTCTCAGTTTTTCATGGTCGAACTCTTCAAGAAGTGATTCACCGGAGGGTTTGGGAGAAACAAGCTTGTCTTCCGGAATCAAAGGCCCGGTTTCTTCTCCAGGGAGAGGCTGGCGGGCCTCAGGAATTTTATCCTCAACTTCAAGGGGAGCCTCAGGCTCAGCCGCCGGCGCAACTTCAGTTTCAATTTCCAGTTCAACCGGAGACTCCTCATCCAGTAGAATTTCCTCTGCCGGGATGCTTTCCTCCGGAACAGGCTCAGTATCAGCTTCCAGTTCAAGGGTGGGTTCAGTCTCTTCCGGTTTGGGCTCGAGGCCGGGCTCGATCTCCAAAGTGGTTTCATCTTCAGGGAAAGGTTCGATGGGAACCGCTTCTTCCTGTATCTTAATTTCTGCTGCAGGTTCAACTGCCCTTTCGTCTGCCTGTTTGATATCAGGTTCAGTTTCTTCAGGCTGCGGGGTAATAACCACCTCATCCGGTTTGCTTTCTTCAGGCTCAGGGAGAATTATACCCTCTGCCTCTATTTCCGGCGGTTCAGGTGATGGCGGAGGAGCCACAGGCGGTTTTTCTAACGGCATAGGCGCGGCAGCAACCTTTTTTCTGCGTTTGACTTTCTTGATAACCTTTTTGGTT
>JAWVYE010000069.1:0-6963 GCA_033722905.1 Desulfobulbales bacterium | reverse complement strand
TATTGCCTGCAGGTTTTTCAGGTTCAAAATGACATCCAGGACAAAATCCCAGGGCACATTGTCGAGTGCCAGGGTGAGAGTGCCGCCAACCCCTTCGGCAATAACAATATTCATGCCGCTGATTTCACCGAACAGCCTGAAAACATTGTGCAGATCAATTTTATAAAAATCAACGGTGATTGGTTGTTTTTCATAGCCCGCATATTCAAAATCCTCGAGAACCGGCATGGCGCCTGGAGAAGATTTAGCCGGCATGGAAACCGTCTCTGAAGGTGTTTCAGGGGGAGCACTCTGAAGTTCCTGTTTAGCAGGGGAACGTTTAACAGGTGCAACAGCTACTATCTCATCGGGCTGAACCGCTTTTACTTGTTGCTTTGGCTCAATTGCCCTGGCGGGCGCTTCTGCAATTACCGGAGCTTTCTTTGCCGAGGCGGTAATTGCGGGAGCTTCAGATGCAACTTCTTTAGCCGCAGGTTTTTTCGCTGCCGCAACCTGGCCCTGTTTCTGTTTAAAGTAAATTAAAATATCGTTGACATCCCGCTCTACGGTATAGCTGACATCGCCGGCTGTATACATTTCGAGCCTGGCAACAAGGGGCTCCTTATCATCAAGAATCTGCCCCTTAATTTGCTGTACAGGCCCTGAATCAGGTCTGACAGGGAGATTCAGGGAATCAACGAAAGAGCCGTCGGCAATATCGAGGATAATCCTCTGGGGCTCAAACAACTCATACATTGTAAATGTTGGTGGAGCGGAACCGGTGACCCGAAGGATAACCCCATCATCAGATTTACTCGATTTTATCCCGGTAATCTGATACGGGCCAGGGGCCGCAAAAGCAAGCTGCTCCGCCATCGCGTTATTCACATTTCCTGCTACAAAATAAGTGAAAAGCAGCATTGCAAAACATAGCACAGTCTTTCTAAGGCACACCCTGCGGGTCATTGCTATTTTTCCCCCTCTTGTTTCAACACCATTTCCACGGTTTTATAAATCTTGTCTCCGGCCAGGTTGTAAGTGTAGTTTTTAACAATCACCTTATTCGGCACAATCGCCTCCACAATACCTGTCCTTCCCAATAAAACACCTTCATGCAGAATATATCCCTGATTATTTGAATCCTGCACCATTGCAAAACTTTCTGTAGGGCTCATGACAACAGCCACAACTTTAAGCTGTCCCGGCTCAAACTTCCGCATTCCCGTCAGTTCTTCAACAGGTGCCTCAGTGGCGACCACCCGATCCTGAACAAACGGAATAAATGGATCATTCCTGCCTTCCCTTGCATAAACAAAGGCATCATCCGCCTCTTGAAAGAGGATGGCGGCCATTTTTTCGGTAAAAGGCTTTTCTGCTTGCTCTTCCTTAGCAGGCTGTTCCTCGTCAGAGAGAACCACACCACTCTGCAGGCCGACGACAAAACATGAAGCCAGGACTATGAAAACAAATTTTCTGAAAATTTTTAAATGCACGGCATCTCTTTATTATTTCTTTTTGCCTTTTTGGGCTTTATCCGGTTCCATTTCAGACTCTTCGAGAAACCTGTACGTAATAAGACTTATACTTGAAGCAAGCAGCATTTCCCCTCTCTGCATTGATGGACTGCCTAAAGAAATGCTGGTGGCTGCTATAATTCGTTCAAGTTTGCTGACTTCATATAAAAAAGTGCCAATATTATGGTACGGCCCGCTCACCCTCAGGGAAACCGGGATCTCGGCATAAAATTCTTTTCTGCGCTCGCCTCCCGGTTGAAAATTAGGCATATTCAAACCTGAATTGGTTCCAAGGGCGGAAATATTTGTTAAAAGCGAGGGAATCTCTTTTTTCTGGGGCAGCAAAATTGATGCTTCTGCAAACAACCGCTTGGTTTCCTCCATTTCTGCCAGGTGCTCATCAAGTTTTGCGGCTCTAGCCTTTGCTCCTGCTATCTCTTGGCGCAGCTTCGCCGCCCGGCTCTCCAGTCCCTTTATTTCCTTGGTCTTGGCTGTATAGTGCAGAAAATAAAAAGCAACCACAGGCAGAATTATCACCAGTGCAAAGATGACAAAAATAACTTTTTTATCCAGCGATACGACTTTTTTCTCCAGAAAGGAGTCAAAGGCTTGTTTTATCTTATTAGCTTTCATCAGTTTTTATTATATCGGCTTTGCAGGAAACTTAATTTTATACCTGTAATATTTATGTTTGTCTCATTCACATATGCGCCTGAATAATTTATATCTAGCTCTTTTGTTTACCGGGTTCTTCAGCCGGCTCTTCTTGCTCATAGTCTGCATTTATGACACCAATAGTAAAGGAAAAGGATTTAAGCGCCCGCCCGGCATAGCTGGTTGTACTTGTTCCTGAGAGTTCAGCATTCACAAAAAAAGGCGACGTTACTATTGTTTCCATAAAGTCTGCAATTGTTGCATTATCCAGGGCTGTTCCTGATATCTGCAGTTTATTTCCTCTGAAATTCATGGACTTAAGCCAAAGGCGGTTTGATGGTATAAGCTTTGCGAGTTCATCCATGACCCGCACTGTTAACTTTGAGCCTTTTTTCAGTTCGCTGATGGTGTTGAGTTTTGTTTCAAGAAGGGTCTGGTCTTTTTTGAGCTGTTCGATCTGGTTAATAGTGGTTTGATACTTTGCTTTTTCTTTGTTCAGTGCTGATATTGATGCCTTCAGTTCGCCCACCTTAAAACCAAGGAACAGTGCCACCAGGCCCAAAATCGCCAGCACGGCAAACAGTGTAAAGCCCAGCCCCAATATTTGATTGCGGGCTCGTATCTTTTTCTTGATCTCTCTTACTGGGAGAAGATTGATTTGGATCATGCCTGTCTCACAATTCCGATGGTCTTATAGCCAACCCTAGGGCAATTGCCATTTCCGGGCCGATATATTGCAAATATTCCTGATCAATGTTTTTACTGCCTGATTGAATTTTAATAAAAGGATTCAGCGCTTCAACCTCCAAGCCAATCTCCTCAGCAAGAAACTGATCCAAACCCTGGATTCTGGAGCCGCCGCCGCATAAAACAATTTTGTTTAAAGGCATATCCGGGTTATTCGTATAGTAAAGATCGATGGCCTTTTTCAATTCCAGGGCCCACTGGGTGCTGGTATTGGCAAAGATTTCCTCCAGGTCCTTTTGTTTTTCCTCAACCGGTTCGTAGCCCATTTTAAGCCCTTCGGCCTCTTCTACGGTAATGCCGAACCTGTTCTGAATCTGATCGGTCAACTGACGGCTGCCGACAACAACATCACGGGCCAGCACCGATACACCCTTGGCAACGATATTGATGCTCATCTTGGTGGCCCCAATGTCAACCAGGACCACATTTTCATCCAGGCTGTAGTTGACATCGTAGATGTTTTCGAGGGCAAAGGCCCCTATATCGACGATAACCACTTTCAAGCCTGCAGACTGCAGCATGGACAAATAACCATCGACAACTTCCTTTTTGGCAGCCACAAGCATGACATCCGTGCGGTCATAGTCTTCGGTGTTGGTATGCAGATCCTGATAATCCAGGTAGACATCCTCAATATCAAAGGGGATGTACTGCCCGACCTCTGTCTGGATATATTCATCAAGGTCCTTTTTTTCCATTGCCGCAAGGTTGACCTTTTTAACAATGACTGAATAACCAGATATTGAAATGGCAACTCGTTTTTCTTTCAGTTTTAAATTGTTAAGCAGATTGGTGATAATCCTTGCAACTTCTTCAGGTTCCTGCAGGATGCCGTCTTCAACCGAACCTTCGGGCAGCTTGGCACTACCGAGGCTTACAAGCTTAAAGCCATCTCCCGACTTTACAACCTGGGTGATCTTTATTGCGTGGGAACCGATATCCAGCCCAAGGGGATATTGCTCTTTCTTTGCTGAAAGAAGCTTGAATTTAGGGAGCTTTTTCTTGGAGTGAGGCAAACTGCCCATAGTTCACCATTAATGGAAGTTTTTATGTTGCGGTACGTTCCCTGTATGCATCAGAAACCAAATAGATGCAAAATACAAGAACGTTTTGTTTTTTGAATATTGCGGAAATTGTTGTTTCCGTAATATTTTCACCAATAAAGGACATAATTTTAATTTTAATGTCAAGGGAAATCTCTACAACAAGCCGTTTTATATATAAAAAATTTAATATTCAAAGTGAAATTTCATTCAGATTCTTTAAATGTTCATTCGAAAAAATTGTTTTTCACTGTCATTGCTTTGAGGCTCCCCGCATCATTGAATTAATAAATTTAATAAACGTATTATCACAGGCAATTACCGTGCCAGTAAAATTAAAATCCTTAATTTTTCTCTAAACAGACCTGTGAAATTGCTCACAATCGGGCAGCACGGACCAGGAGTTCCCGCGCAAAAGAAGCGACAAAATGCTGATATTGTTGTAGTTTTTTTGCGGCATGCCACACGGCAGTTTCAGCCCCCCGGCTATCGGCTCCCTGTGGCAACCCTTGACCGTATCAAGGCTCGCTGGTCTGCATTTTTGCGGAGGCAGATGGTAAACTTTTTTTACTCAATTCTCCATGGCCGGCAGAAATAAATGCAAATTAAGTTTACGTCCTGCGGCCATGGCATCATTCATATCCTGGTAACAGTTTAGTTATCAGGCAATATTATCATTGCATCCCGAATGTGTTTGTCTTATTAGCATGATAACAATTAAATTTAACCCGCCTTTTATCCATCTTGTATTTTACCGGGGAATGGTTTAAAACTTTGCCGATTTTGAGGGCCTTTTGCTATGGGGTATTTATCTTGAATGAAGAAAACATAAAACCAAAAACAAAATCCACCTTCCGTGAGTATCTCGAAGCAATTATCATCGCACTGCTGCTTGCTCTTTTTATCAGGACCTTTGTTGTCCAGGCCTTTAAAATCCCCTCCGGCTCCATGCTCAACACCCTTCTTATCGGTGACCATATTCTTGTCAATAAGTTCATTTACGGCATCAAAAACCCTGTTAACGGCAGCACCTGGATCCCGATAAAAACACCTGCAAGAAAGGATATCGTTGTTTTCAGGTACCCGGTAAACCCGGACCAGGACTATATAAAAAGGGTCATTGGCGTGGAAGGGGATGTGGTGGAAATCAAAGATAAAAAAGTTTACGTCAACGGTGAGCTCCTGGATGAGGATTATACCATTTTTCTTGACAGCAAAATCCTGCCGGCAAGTGTGCAGCCCCGTGACAACATGGGTCCGAAAGTAGTGCCTGAAAACGCGCTCTTTGTCATGGGGGACAACCGCGATAACAGCTATGACAGCAGATTCTGGAATTTTGTTGATTTAAAGGCTGTAAAAGGCAAGGCATTTATTCTTTACTGGTCCTGGGACAAGGAAAACTTTTCTGTCCGCTTTAACAGGATAGGCGATCTCGTGCATTAATATCTTATCAGGAGGAGGGAACCGTATTAATGCAAAGGAGATTTTTTCATTTGCTTGACTTTTTTCTTTTCTTGTTATCCTATTAGGTAATTTTATCAGCTGAAAAATTAAAATACGGACACGGCATGAATTAAGGACCAGCATGAGCAGCGAGTACCTTTTTGTTCATAAACACATTCTCGGCCTCGATCACCTTTCCGTCCTCGACATCGAGCACATCCTCAATACTGCAGAATCCTTCAAAGAAATTTCATCCAGGGCTATAAAAAAAGTTCCGATCCTGCGCGGCAAAACAGTCGTGACCCTTTTTTTTGAGCCCAGCACACGGACCCGCCTCTCTTTTGACATTGCGGCAAAAAGAATGAGCGCCGACACCTTCAGCATCTCCGCCTCGACAAGCAGCACGACAAAGGGTGAAACCCTCGCCGATACAGCCAGAAATATCGAAGCCATGATGCCTGATATCCTCATCATGCGGCATCCGAGTTCCGGTGCGTCCCATTACCTGGCCAAACACATCAAGACTTCGGTAATCAATGCCGGGGACGGCACCCACGAACACCCGAGCCAGGGGCTGCTTGACCTGATGACCGTCCGGGAGCACAAAGGGCGGATTTCAGGGCTCAAGGTTGTCATTATCGGCGATATCAGCCATAGCCGCGTTGCCCATTCGGACATCATAGGTTTTTCCAAAATGGGGGCAAACGTGTTTGTCAGCGGTCCAGCCACTCTCATGCCGAAAAAAATTGCCGACCTCGGCGCCACAGTATGCGGAACCGTGCAGGAAGCCGTAAAGGATGCTGATGTCGTCATGCCGCTGCGCATCCAGAAAGAAAGACAGAATGATCCTCTGATTCCTTCCTTCAGGGAATATGCCGCGTTATTCGGCATAAACCGGCGGGTTATGGAGACGGCCAAGCCAGATGCGCTGCTCATGCATCCCGGGCCCATCAACAGAGGGGTAGAGCTGGCTCCAGATGTTGCGGACAGTGCCCAGTCGGTAATTCTTGATCAGGTCACGAACGGGGTCGCCATCCGCATGGCTCTGATGTATCTCGTTCTGGGAGGCAAATAGCGATGCCGGTACCACAAGCCATACTCCTTAAAAACGGCAGGATCATTGATCCTGTGAGCAGGCTGGACAAAAAGGCCAGCCTCCTGGTTGAAAAAGGCAAGATTAAAGCTGTTTTCACGCCGCGGCAGAAAACAGTCCGGCTTCCCAAAAAGTTATTGACCGTTGACCTGCAGGGGAAGTGGGTCGTTCCCGGCCTTATCGACATGCATGTCCACCTGCGGGAACCGGGTGAGGAACACAAGGAAACCATTGCAAGCGGCACCAGGGCTGCTGCTGCTGGCGGGTTTACTGCAGTCGCCTGCATGCCCAATACTATGCCGGTTAATGATTGCCAGTCGGTCACCAGGCTGATTTTAGAAAAGGCGGAAACCGCCTCTGCCAGGGTCATGCCAGTGGGGGCAATCAGCAAGGGCCTGCAAGGGGCGGCCCTGGCTGAGTATGGTGAAATGAAAGCTGCCGGAGCGGTAGCTGTTACAGATGACGGCAAGCCGGTCATGGACAGCCAGCT
>JAWVYE010000068.1:0-7015 GCA_033722905.1 Desulfobulbales bacterium | reverse complement strand
CTGTGCGCAGCAGAGTCTGCCTGATATCCGGATTATACCTCTCTTCCAGGTGTGGCAGCAGTTCACCCCTGATACGGTTGCGCAGGTATCGATGTTGCAGATTGGAACTGTCCTGCATGAATGGAATGGTATATGTATCAAGATATGCAAGCAGATCTGTTTTGCCAATTTTGAGGAAAGGGCGGATGATTCTGCCGGCCCGCAAGGTTTTCATGCCTGAAAGCCCTTTTCTGGCAGTTCCCCTGATGAGGCGCAGAAGAATCTCTTCGGCCTGGTCGTCTGCTGTGTGTGCCACACCAATTTTATGGGCCCTGAATTCCCGGGCGGTTTTCTCTAAAAAATTATAGCGCAGCAGCCTGGCAGCATGTTCGAGGGATAATTTTTCTCTGTCTGCAAACCCTCTGACATCTACAGAACCTGCATAAAAGGCAACATCAAGGCTGTTTGCAGCAGATTCGACAAGGGTTTTTTCCTTTTGGGCCTCATGGGGTCTTAAGCCATGATTGACATAAACAGCTGCCAGGGTAATATCTAGAGCGGGGGCCAGACGGGCCAGGACATGCAGCAGTGCCATGGAATCAGGGCCGGCTGAGACTCCGACAATGATCTTTTCACCTGCTTGCAGCAGACCTTCCTGCTGTATTGTTTTCAGGGTTTTCTTTTCCAGAGGGTGCATATTCAAACCTGGTATGGCAATTGGGATACATGCAGATGCACATGCGAAACTATTTGCATAATTACCTTCTTAAGTTATCCGGGGCAGGAATTGATCCTGTTTTTGGTACGGTTATCTGCAGATATGGAAAATTTACCATGTACTGCATCATTGGGCCCGAAGAAAATATTGTGCAGATAACTTTTGCACCGCAAAAACATGCAAGAATACGGCAACAGTTGGAATTCTTGCACAATAAGGTACACATGCGAAAGATTTTGCAAAAGGATTTTTACCTGAATCAGAAGTTCAGCGATTATTTCTCGGGTATTAAGACCAGGTTTTCTGTCCCGGCGGACTCTCTTTTGATAGCAGCGGGAACAGAATTTCAGAAAAGAATCTGGCACCATATTAGCACAATACCTTACGGCAGTTGCCGAACCTACCAGGAACTGGCTGAACTGGCAGGTTCTCCTAAGGCGTCAAGAGCAGCGGGAACGGCCTGTGGCGCTAATCCGTTGGCTCTCATAATACCCTGTCACAGGGTTGTTTCTGTAAACGGACCTGGTGGTTTTGCCGGTGGCGTTGCCGTTAAGAAAGCCCTGTTGGAACTGGAATACAACGGCAGCAACAATGAAGATAATTGCAGGCGGAAAAATGAATAAATCACAGCAGCTTTTTTGCTAAGACCGGACTGCTCCGCAGGCAGGCCGGAGCTTACCTATTACCGTTCTTCCAGCAGTGAAGGATCAAACCGGTAGATCTGCACTTCAAGTACATCAATATTCTGTTTTACCTTTTCCAGCAGGTCAGTCTGTGGATACCTTTCCGGTATTTCGTTCAGCAGTCTGTGGGAGGCAAGAAGAAGTTCCTTTTTCTGGTCATGATCCTGGGTCTTGCCGGCCCTGATAAATAAAGATGCCGCCTCTTTACGCATCTGGCCGGCAGCCTGGTTGGCTGCTTCTACAATCTTCATTTCCGCCTGCTCTTTATATTCGGTATCCAGCAGAGCCTCAAAGGCTGTTATGGCAAAATCATACTGTTCTGAATCGAGAAGCTTTACGGCCGCTTCCCATTGCAAAGTTAACTCTATGTCCCTGATTTCCTGCAGAGTTTCATCCTGCCGGGAATCTGGCCGGGATACATCGTAATAGGTTTTCTGCACGACAGCCTGCATATCGGCCGGAAGATAGTAGCGGGTCAAGTTTTTCAGATTGTCTGCTGCATCAGGATGATTTTGTTTTGCCACCAGATAATCGATTTTTGCTAACTCGCTGTTGAACCAGGATTGTAAGCGGCCATCGGCAAATTTTTTCAGTTGTAACACTCTGTCAGCAGCCGGACTGCCGGCATAATCCGCCGCAAAGGTATCGATTGCTTTATTCAGTTCAGGCGCGTGAATCTTGTAGTCATACATATGAAATTCACGCATAAATTTCATATATGCGGCCATTTCTTCCGAGCCGTGACCAACAGAGCGCAGGAAGGCAAGCTGTTCCTCGGCCCAGATTTTTTCTGCGCCCAATGAATCGTAAGCTCCGATAATGGAGTTATAATGGTTTTCTGCTGCAGCAATGTTGCCGCTTGCAAAAAGAAGATCGGCGATAATCCGCCTCAGACTCAGGGGGTCTACCGGGAAATCGCCAGCAGCAAGCAATGTGTTAAAATGCTCGGCCGCCGCACCAATTTGGCCTGAGTACTGCAGCGCAAAGCCATACAGCAACTGGGTGGAAAGCAATGGTTTCTGGTCAGGAAATTTCAATGAAAGGCGGTCATATGCAGAAACGACTTCCCGGTAATTCCCCTGGGCTGCGTGTGAAACAATAATTTCTTGCGCCTCATTGAATGAAAGATCCACCACAGTCTCCGGCACGAGTTCATACTGCTGCGGAAAATCCATGGTGAGCAATTTGCTGCATCTGCTTTCAAGAAAGGCAATATCAAGCTGCTGCATTTTTCTTGGATCCACCGTGGAAATCTTATCATAGGGGACTGTGTCACTCTGCAGCATTCTTTCCAGCAATAGATTATAGCCCGATATAATCTTTTCCACCCGTTGCAGGCAATCTGAGCCATGGGCAAGAAGTTGTTCATCCTGGTTAAATTCAGAAATCTCCAGCCATTCTCCATACTTGTCTTCATATTCTTGCAAACGGAAGCGGACATAATCGATATCCGCCTGTTTCACCTCAATACCCTTTTTTTGTGAAGACCTGCTGCGTTTGAAAATTGATATCTTGGCAGAGTCCCGGGTTTCTTCAGGGGTCTTTTGCGGCTCCTGCTCCTGAGTTTGCGGCTTGGCGGCTGCCTGTTTCTTTTGTTGATCTGTCTGAGGAGGGGCTTGCGTCCTGGGGCCCTGAACCGGATAGGTCGTACTGCACCCGTTTGCAAGGAATGCAACGATGAGCGCCAATATAGCAGATTTAAATATATTGCTGGTGAACATACGTAATACCGGCAGATAGGAGTGACAGGAAATATCCGCGTAAAAGTTTTCCCCGGTTCACGGTTAACTCTTAATAATTATTATACCTTTAGCTATAAAACAGAATCGGTAAAATATGCAAGTGTTTAGACAGAATCAGGCAGCTTAATATAACCGGGCGGTTTTCGGAAGAGGCCGGAGGTGAAGAATACGGGATATAATGTGGAACATTACTAATTATCCCAGAAGGGTTTAAATATTCTGGCCGGGACGATTTCGCCGCTGGGGAGAAGAGTGCCGAAGGCCATTACAGTGACACTCCTGCTGCTTTCTGCATTACTGCTGTTGTATTGACTGGTTATCGGCAGCCCGTTGCCTGAGTGGACAGGAATGTTCAGTTGTCCGAGATCAGGGTGGATAAGGCGTAATCCTGTTTTACCAGTAAGGGGGTCTGCTGAAAAAGCCAGGTCAACCAGGTCAAGCTTGGCCCCGAAGTCCTTTTCCAGAATAATTGAATTTACCATTCTGGTCCAAACAGGAAGCGCGCCGCTGGAGCCGGTGATGTGGGTAGTTTTCCGGACCATGGGATCGTTGTTGTCAAAACCGACATAGGCAGCAACTGTATAGCCGTTTTTTGTGGCAAAGCCGTTCTGTTTGCTGATCGGCCCGGGAATAACTCCTGCAAAAGCTGAATTAGTGAAGCGGTTGGCGGTCCCTGTTTTGCCAATGACCGGTAAAGGCAGATCAAAATGTTTCAGTTGCTCTTCAACTTCAGGGTCATGGCTGTGAAGCCTTACTTTTGCCCGGGCAGACTGACCGGTGCCGAATTTCACCACATTTTTCAGAATTTCACTTACATTCAGACTTGTCCTGGCATCAACAATTCTGATATTGCGTCTCTGGGGGGTGTAAATGATTTCGCCTTCAGTGTTTTCTATGCGGTCAATGATGGCCAGA
Organism: Desulfobulbales bacterium; assembly: GCA_033722905.1. Classification (GTDB taxonomy): domain Bacteria; phylum Desulfobacterota; class Desulfobulbia; order Desulfobulbales; family BM004; genus BM004. The sequence goes on along the minus strand of JAWVYE010000068.1, from coordinate 2,978 downwards.
GCATCAAAACCGTCATCCGATCCATTCACGGTTATGTGCCCCATTGTCATGCCTTGGTAGGTCATGGCAGTTTCCAAGAGAGAAATGACATTGGAACCCAATGGAAATGACAGGACCGGTTCCAGTTCGCTTCTTATGTTAAGCGCTCTACCCAGAGCGGTTACATAGCGCAGTCCTGCAAGTACCCGGAAATCCGGCATGAGTGAGAGAACTTCAAAGCTGTATGGGGGGAGAGCAGACAGGCGTCCAAATTCTGCCTCTACCGTATCTTTGAGTGTCTGCATGGTGGCCACACTGACTTTGCCTTCGATGAGCAGATTATCCCAGAAATCTTCCTGGAAATTCCTCCTGAGCCACCTGAATGGCAGGGGGGTCAATTCTTTTTTGATGTCTGCAGGGCTGAGTAATTGCCAGGGGGTATTTTCAAGGGGTTCACTGGCATAGATGAATCTGTTGGTAAACGGATCATGGTAAAAGTTTCCAAGAAGGGTCTCCGGCATCTCGGGGCTTGTTAACTCTAGTTCTCCGGATATTTCAGCCCGCAGGTACTCTACTTCACCGAGCAGTTTAATATGGTCAATGTAGTTGTTTTTCAGGATGCTGAGCCTTATGTTTTGTTCTGCCTCTATCCGCCGTCTGCGCTGCTCTTCCGATTCATACTCAGGCCCTGCAAGATTTTCCACATCTTCCAGGAATAATTCAAAACCAGCTCCATATTGCATTTTTTTCAAGTACTGGTTTTCCGCAAAATAACCGCTGAAGATCAGGTCCGGCTCAAGGTTGATAACAGCCTGCCTGAAGGCAGCGCGGTATAGCTGTTCCTCGTCAACCACGATGCCGAGGGTATCCCGCAGACGCTGCCTGTAGTTTACCTGTGTCTCATATTCCCGCCGGCTCAGGTCAAGGTGTGAAATAAGTTCCTTGAACTGGGCCGGTGTGAGGTGGTCACACAGGTGGTACAGGAGCCAGACCGTAGCCACATTTTCAGAGTGGACGCCGGCCCAGTTCATTGACACCTGTTTATGCGGGCTGTCATGGTCAGGCCTTGGGAAATATGCCTGCTTTTGGTAGACAAACAGGTTTCTTTCGTTATCCAGAGCATCAATGCTGTTCCAACCCAGTTGCATGGCTGCAGTATACACAAGGGGTTTGACCACGGATCCCATGGGGCGCTTGGCAGAGATGGCCCGGTTGAAATAATGGTTCTCCACGCCTCCCACCATGGCCTGTATGCTGCCATCCTTCAAGACAATTAGTGCTCCCTGAATTTCGGGGTACTTTTCCAGGGTAAGCTGAAGAGATTCTTTTTCCTGATCAATATTTTCAACACTTACGAAAACTCTGTCTCCAACCTTGAAACCTTTGAGAAACCTTTGCAGGTCCTGCTCTTCGGGTTCCGCCCAGCGTTGCTTTTTCCATTTAACATGGGAGTCCAGAATCTGTTGCAGGCCAGAACGATCAATAATGCCTGTAAGATTCTTTCTGCCCCTGAAGTTTCCGAGGGAAACCGTTATAAGAGGCCTGTCTGAGATATCAATTGAGCTTATCGTGCCAAATAGAAAGGCCCCGGCATAAAGGTTCCTGTTGCGGGCCTCTGTCAAATCTGCATAGTGCTGCTGTACTTCTTTATGGACATAGCCCTTCAAGCGGGTGCTGAGCCTGGACAACTCTTTGCGCAGGTTATAAAAAGCCGTATCCTGTAATGCTTTATCCACAGTGGTGTAAATTTTTATGCCGGAAGTCGCGACATTGTCAATGCCATGGGCTGCCAGGGCTTCTTCCACTTCAGGCAGGGACAGGCCGGCCTTGACCAGGTCCATCAAAGTATTCAAGCGGAAAAACATCTGGCCCTGCTCAAAACCGATCTCCTCACCCATTAACTCTTGAAACTGATCCGGTGAGATCATGCCGAGCTTCTGCATCTGCCCCAGGACATAAGCGGAACGATTTTTTGCACGTTTGACGGCCAGGGCCGCAGTTTCTTCATTATCCTTGATAAAGGGATTGTAATAATTAGGTCTTTTGACAGAGCCGGCAATAAATGCACATTCAAGAGTACTCAGTTCTGCAGGGGGCTTATTAAAATAATATTGCGCTGCCACTCCCAGCCCATGCCCGTTGCCGCTGACATAAAACTGGTTGGCGTAAAACTCGATAATTTTTTCTTTCGGGTAATGGTACTCAAGCCGCAGGGCATATAACAGTTCAGTCAATTTGGATCTGAAAGACCGGTCTTTTCTTTTAAATAAGTTTTTGGCGGTCTGCTGGGTGATGGTGCTGCCGCCCTGAACAATTTTCCCCGCCTTAATATTTGCGAGCAGGGCCCTTAAAATGCCATGGACGTCAACGCCGATATGGTCGAAAAAAGTATTATCTTCTGCAGCGACTATAGCGTTTATAAAGTCTTTGGGAATATCATCATAATGGATATACTGTCTGTGGGCATCCTGGAAAAATACCCCGATCTTGCTCTTGCCGTCGTTATAATAAACAGGGCTTTCTCTGGAAAGAATTTTTTCAATATTACTTTGCCTGATTTCATCGCCGGGATTAAGGACAATCAACCAGAAAAAGGCACAAAAACCGCCAATAATTGCCAGCCCGATTAGAGACACAATTAAATAGGCAAGTCTTTTCAGTATTTGTATCTTTTTGGTCTTCAAAGCCCCGGTTAGATGTCCATTAAAGACGATATAACATTTTATAATAAAATGGAAAAATAAATATAAACCGCAGTAATTTCCGGCAGCGGAAAAAAGCTGTATGTTCCCATTTAACTCTCTTTAAGCCCAAATGATCCAGAAAATTGAGGAGTATTTTTCAATAAATCTCTTTTTTATTCAAGCCCTGACTTGTTTTTTATTGCAGCAGCAGGGAATTATATGGTATTGACTGCAAAATTTATCGTGTTGTTATTTCTCTGCATTGTAATATCAATGAAGAACTTTTCAGGCCGTCTTTTTCTTACAGGGTATCAT
>JAWVYE010000067.1:0-7035 GCA_033722905.1 Desulfobulbales bacterium | reverse complement strand
GCCTCAACAGCATCCATTATAATGCCGTTGAAACCCGCTGCTTCCAGTTCGTGCAGGCCGGAAATAGTTGTGCCTCCGGGGGAAGTTACCATGGCCCGTAGTTGGGCCGGGTGCACTTTGCTTTCCATGGCAAGTTTGACAGAACCGAGTACAGTCTGCATCACAAGAAGTTCAGCATCGGCTCTGTTTAATCCGACCTTAACACCGGCATCGATCAGGGCCTCCAGGAAGGTGAAGACATAGGCCGGGCCGCTGCCGCTCAATCCGGTGACTGCATCAAAATAACTCTCGGCAAGAATAATGCTTTTGCCAATGGAGTTGAATATGGTTTCGGCGGTCTCCATGTCAGCACGGGTTGCCCTGGGTCCCTGACTTATTGCAGATACCGCCTCCAGGACAAAAGCGGGAGTATTGGGCATGACCCTGATGATTCTGCAGTTGCAGCCGCTGAGGCTTGCCTCGATATATGCGGATTGGATTCCGGCTGCAATGGAGATGAGCAGGTGCGAATCATTAATCTTTTCTTTAGCCCCCTGGAGAACATCCTTCATTATCTGTGGCTTGACTGCCAGGATAACCGTGGAGCAGTCTGACCAGATATTTCCATCCTGAATGGTATCAAAGGCTTTTATGCCGTACTCAGCTGTAAGAAATTCCCTTCGCCCGGGAACCGGATCGGTAACAAGGATGTCTGCAGCGGCAATGACACCAGATTTGAGGATTCCCTGGATCAGGGCTTCCCCCATTCTTCCCCCGCCAATAAAACCAAGCTTGCCATGCAATGCCATAATTCGTCTCCATGGATGCCATTAAAATGATTATAAGGACTGATAACAGTTATTTTTTCTTATTGCTGTATTTTTTACAACAGGATTTTCGTCCTTGCATAAACTCTTAGCAGGAATTGTGCGTGCAGCCGGATATATAAATTTATCATACTTTGTAAGAGCGGATTATAATTGTTTTGCAGGGGACAAAATAAAAAAGCCTGCCGCGCTGATGCGTCAACAGGCTTATCGAGTCTTCTGCCTTTATGGGGTACTATTTATGCTGTAATAACTAGCGGGCGGAAACAGGTTTTTTGTTAACAACAGGTGCCAGAACAGGCAAGAGGCGGTTGCCGGCCTTTTTTGTCCTGGAGACAAATTTATTCAATACTGAAAGTTGTCCGTCCTTTTTCAATTCAACGAATTCCCAGGCATCAGGTGTGGCGGCAATTGCCTCCATAAGGCTGAGATGCTGACTGTGCCCTGACTTGTAAGCTACTATATGGCCCAGCACCGGACAACCAAGAAGCGTCATGTCGCCAATGATATCTATGATTTTGTGCCGGACGAATTCATTTTCAAAGCGTAACCCTTCCTTGTTTAAAACACCGTTTTCATCGACACCCACAGCATTGTCAAGGGAGGCTCCAAGTGCCAAACCGTTTTTTTGTAATATTTCAACATCTTCAAGAAAGCCAAAGGTCCTTGCCTTTGATATTTCAGAGACGAATTTTTCAGGTGTAACAGCCAGAGAATATACCTGGCGCTTGATGGTATCATGTTTGAAATTGATCTCGGCAGTAACCTTGAAGCCGTCATAAGGATAAATGCTGATGTGCCTGTCACCATCACGGAACGAAATTTCCCGCGTAATCTTAACAAGCCTTCTGTAGCTTTTTTGCCGGCTGATGCCTGCTTCGAGAAGCAGGTCGACAAACGGGGCGGAACTGCCATCCATTATGGGCACTTCAGGCCCGTCCAGTTCAATGTTTATGTTGTCAATGGAAAGTCCGTTTATCGCGGCAAGAAGATGTTCGGTTGTGGCTATGGAGACATCGTCTTCAGAAATTGTCGTTGCCAGTGTCGTGTCAACCACGCGGTTCATAAAGGCGGGAACAGGGGTTTTGGAATCCAGGTCCCTGCGGATAAAACGTATGCCGGTATTAGCGCCACCAGGACTGAGCGTCATGTTTATATGAGCGCCTGAATGCAGTCCTATGCCGGTGCTGTGCACCGTCTTTCTGATGGTGTTCTGGTAAGGGCTTATTTGTGAAAAGGTTTTCATTATCAATTCCAAAAATATAACGTAATTTTCATGTGTTATTAATTTAAATATAATGTATTAAAATGATTATGCAAAAAATGAACCATTATTGCGGTTTGTGGTTATTTTAAAAAAGTATTTTTTTAATTTAGTAATTTCAAGCAGATAAATCATCCTTTCTGGAGTCGTATGTGCGCTGAAAAGGTCTACCGGGTGTGTCAAAAAAAACACAACAAGGAAAGTAGTGTAGAGTTTTTTATACGCGCGTGCCTGATGATGTCTGCAGAGCCTTGGTGAGAAAGCTGTCGAAATCCGCTGCAAAGCTTAATTCTACCGGCAGAATATAGAGAGGGGTCTCCTGTGGCAAGAGAGTGTGGAGCTTAACCCCGTCCTTTTCAGTGGTTATTAAAGCTTTGGCACCTGAATTCTTTGCATTTGCAAGGAGTGAGCTGATGTCGTCCGCTGAATAGATATGATGGTCTGCGTATGCCTTGAATCCTGTAATTTTCATACCGCTGACTTGCAGGGTTCTCTTGAATGAATCCGGTCTGGCTATACCGCAGAAACCATACAACGGTATTTTTCCTGCCTCTTCCTGTGCTATGAAATCATTTTTTTCCCCGCTAATCCTGGCCACTGTGTTTTGTGTTTCATAGGTGGCGGTGAAAACCGGTTTCTCTGGATAGTACCTTTCCAGGAAATTGATAAATTCTCTTACATTCATTTCCAGAGGGCTTTCGGCACCGGTGATGACAAATGCATCTGCCCGCTCCAGGGCTGAAAGAGGCTCTCGGAGCTCGCCCCCTGGCAGGACGCGGCCATTTCCCAGACATTTTTGGGCGTTGAAAAGGACAAGGTCTAAATCCCTTTTTAAGGCCATATGCTGAAAACCGTCATCAAGGATGAGGCAATCTGCACCAAAGGAGTTTATGGCAAAACGTCCGGTTATAAAACGTTTTTTGCCTGTAATTACAGGTATTCCAGGGAGTTTTTCCGCAAGAAGTCTTGGTTCGTCACCTGCTTCCAATGCATCGAGCAGTATGTTCGAGGAGTCGGACACAACATTAACAGCGTTCTTGGCCGATCCTTTGTAGCCGCGGCAAAGTATTGCAGGTTTTTTTTTATGTTGCTGCAGGAATTTGGCAATATAGTGGACCAATGGAGTTTTGCCGGTTCCTCCCAGGAGAAGGTTGCCGACACTTATCACCGGGACATTGAGTTTATATTGCTTGAAGTAAGCTCTGCGGTATAATCTACTGCGGCTGGTCATCAAAAAACTATAAAGGGGCGAGAACGGACTGCCCCAGAAGAAGAGACGTGCCAGTCTTGCGTCATTTTTTTCTGACATGGTAACAAATAGTACTCCGGCTGCTTAACTTGCTCTGTAATGAAGTATATGCGCGTGTAAACTTTTTCATCAGGTGAACCGTCTTATACACGAAAATGTCAAGTTAGCCAAACATGGAGGCTTGTGCATGGAAAACCAGACACCGGTAAACTCTTCACGGGATCGGCACAACTTTATACTTGCCTGTGATAATGTAGATTTGATGATTAAGAGGTTTTAATAAATCTTGCTTGTATTTTTACCGCGCAAAACATGATATTTATAACCGTTGCAAGCTGATTATCAGAATACTGGAAGTTCTTACATTATTTTCCGCGGGTGTCTGGGCGCAGTTGATCTAACAGCAGGATGAAAACTGAAAATAATAAAAAAATGTCCCTGAGAATAGCAGCTCTTGTTGAAGAAACCAGGGATGGCAACCGTCTAAGTTTTCATGAACTGGTAAATATGTTTCAGGAGGATATCTACCGCCTTGCCTATTACAGGACTTATTCGCAAATGGATGCTGAAGATCTGACCCAGGAGATCTTTGAGCAGGCTTTCAGAAAGGTGGATAGCCTGCATGACCCGCAGAAATTTCGTGCCTGGCTTTACAGTATTGCAGTCAACCGGTGCAATGATTTCCTTCGCAAGAGAAAATATTTAGCACTGCTGCAGATGCGGACCGCACAGGAACAGGAATTTATGGATAAGGAAAATAGTATGGGTAATGAATACAGTGACAGAATAGAGAAAAAAAGATTCTGGGACAAGGTCAAGTTGATGCTGGGAAAACTTTCGGCCATGGAACGCGAGGTCTTTACACTCCGTTTTATGGATCATCGCGATATTAAAGAAATTGCTGACATTCTGGACAAGAACGAGAGTACAATCAAGACACATCTTTATCGTGCCTTGAATAAGATAAGAGGACATTCTGAATTTTTCGAGGAGTTTAGGGGGGCGGTATCATGAAAGCAGAAAAAAGTTTTCACCTGCAGGAAGAGCAGATAATCAGCGCGACCATTGATGAGAAGGAATTGTCCGGTGAATATCAGCAGCACCTGCTGGTGTGTCCGGATTGTAAACATAAAGTTGTCAGGTTGAAAGATGAATTGCACTGGTTTGGGCAGAAAGCTAAAGAAGCTGTACCGCCATTTTCATCTGCAGTAAGACTTCCGGTCCCAAAGCCTGCAGCAGCCACCCCGAAGAATGGCTGGCTTCCCTTTGCCGGGGCGGCGGCCATGGCCGGTTTAGCCGTATTTTTCTACTTTATGGGGCCGGCAACTCTGGACCCCGGCAAGTTGACCATCCAGCAAAGCCAGGTATACATGTTGGAGGATGAGTCCCTGATGCGTGAAATTTCAGAAATGGTGGAATATCCCATGTTCGAAGACATGTACGAGATAACCGGGGAGAATATCATGGGTTTTGACGAAGATTTTATGCAATTTGTTGTGCCGGAGGCACAGGAAGATTTTCAGTCTGAATATATTTTACAAGGAGGGTTAAGGGTATGTTAAGAAAAAATATAGTGAGCGGTTTGCTGTTTGCAGTTGTTTTCATGCCGTCGATACTTTTGGCCCAGGAAATGATGCCGGGTAAATGGTGGCATGACAAAGCAATTGTGAATGAACTCCAGTTGACCGACAGCGAGAAAAAAGAGCTGGACAGGAAATATATCGAAAATCGCCGCAAAATGATTGACCTGAAAAGCCAAATTGAAAAGAACAGGTTTGAACTGGATCTGCTTCTCGGTATGGAGGATCTTGATAAGGAAAAGGCCATGGAATACTATGACAATCTTGAGCGGGCCAGATCAGAATTGTCCAAACAACGTTTTGAGATGCTGATGGGTGTCAGAGAAACCATAGGAGCCGAGCGGTTTCAGGAACTGAAGTCGATGCATCGCACCAGGGGCAGGAAAGAAAACAAAAAATCCCCTAAAGAAAAGTCATCATACAGGTACAATAAAAGGGACCGGGATTATTAAGATGCAATTGTTTACAGGGAGAAAAATTATTCAGAGTCAATAAGGAACTGGATTACCTCAAGATGGCGCCTGGACACGCCACGGTGATGCAGAACCAGCGCCTGGGCCCTTTCCCCCATCTCTTTTCTGAGTGTGGCATTAACAAGCAGTTTTTTTAATACTGCAAAGATGTCATCTTCATCATGACAGACAATTGCAGCATTATTTTTCAACAGGTCGTCTGTTATTTCACTGAAGTCTTCCATGTATGGCCCGAAAAGTATAGGTTTGCCAAAAGCTGCAGGTTCCAGGGGATTATGGCCGCCATCGGGAACGAGACTTCCGCCGACAAAAGCAATATCACAGAAACTGTACATGCGGGATAGTTCCCCCATGGTGTCGAGGATAAGCAATGGGGCGCCGGGAGATTCTTCATCCTTGAATGGGGCGCTTCTCCGCCTTACAGTAAGGCCAAGGCTGCCTGCTACCTCTTTTATCTCACGTCCCCTTTCCACTTTGCGGGGCGCTACTACCAGAAACAGATCAGGAAAGAGCAGCGACAGACGTTTATAAGAGGACAGGATGGCAACTTCTTCCCCGGCATGGGTGGAGCCTGCTATCCAGACAATCTTTTCCGGTGGAATGCCGAATTGCTTGCGGTAAAACGAGGTTGGTCGTTGTTCCTGATCCCAGCCGACAGTGTCGGGAAGCACGGCATCGTATTTAAGGTTTCCCAGGGCCTTGACCCTATCTGCATCGACACCGAGGGTAATCATTTTTTTTGCATCAGCGCCCGTCTGCATTGATATGAACTTGAAAATTCTGAACATGGGGAGAAAAATAAAGCGAAATCTCCGGTAGCGGGCAAAAGAGTTTTCTGAAATGCGACCGTTGACAAGAATTGCGGCAATATCCTGCTTGGCGAGTAGATGAAGAAAGTTGGGCCAGAAATCCGTCTCGATCAGGATAAAGAGGTCCGGTTTGATACAATTGATGAACTTTCGGGCAACGGTATACAGGTCAATTGGAAACGGGACAAAAAGGTCAACCTCATTGGTCATCACATCCCGGCAAAGCTCCTCTCCTGTTTTAGTCGAAGCTGAAAAAATAAGGCCTGTTTCCGGATAGGCAGCGCGCAATTTCTTTACAAGCGGCTGTGCTGAGAGAACTTCACCCACGGAAAGGGCATGGATCCAAATGCGGTCCTTGTTATCGGGAAGTTTCTGGGTGAGCTTCTCAAGGCCAATGCCCAGCCTTAATAAAATTCTGCCGCGGTACTTGGGTGAAATGATTGTTTTGACTAAAAGCAGAGGAGATAATAGTATCAGGCTTATGACCTGAATTATATTGTAAAAGGTTATGCTCATGGAAAGGTTTGTTTTATAATCAGTTTGGAAGTTGACGTGACCGTTTACAGTTGACCATAATGATACAAATATTACATATTTAAGCACTAATAAAAACAATATACAATGAACTTGCTTCTTTTTGAGCCGAATGAAATCAGGAGTGACAATACTGTCCGTCTCCGGGGCAGGCGCAGTAAGCATATTGTCAAGGTCCTCGGTTGCAGGGAGGGAGATACTATCAGGGCAGGAAGGATAAACGGACCTGTCGGTACCGGTGAGGTACTTACGATATCAGGTGAGGGTGAAAATGTTGAAGTGGTTCTGCGGTTCACTGCTGAAGCTGATCCGCCGGGATC
>JAWVYE010000066.1:0-7046 GCA_033722905.1 Desulfobulbales bacterium | reverse complement strand
TCATACTTTTATTAAAAAGAAAATCTCTGACTTTCCTCTCAGTTTCTTCAGCTGTTGAGGAGACAAAAATGACCTCAACACGATTGCAGGTGGAAAGAAAACAGAACTCTTCACAGCCGGGAATTACCGCAAGTTCACGGTATGGGGTGCCGGGGTCATTGGAAAAGGCCAAACGCTCGCGGATCTCCACGGGGGCGGTCTTGTGGTTCACCCCGAGTATCATTATCTTATCAGCCGACATAGGAATGAATCCCTCCCAACAGGTATGTTACCCCCCACAAGGTAAACATGGCGGCTGAAAAACCTATTATTGCCATGATAGCAGCACGGCGCCCCCGCCAGCCCACGGTAAATCTTTGATGCAGCAGGGCGGCATACAGAAACCAGGTAATCAGGGACCAGGTCTCTTTGGGATCCCATTGCCAGTAGGATCCCCAGGTCTGCTTGGCCCAGATCGAACCTGTTATTATTCCGAGGGTCAAGAGAGGGAAGCCCACAGCCAAACAGTGGCTGTTAAGATTATCAAGGGACTCCAGGGATGGCAGGCGGCTGTAGAACAGGCCGAAGCGCTTTTTCTTGAGCTCCCTCTCCTGCAGCAGATACATGACCCCGCCACAGAAGGCAAGGCCCAGAAAACCGTTAGCCATGATTGCAATGCTTGCATGTACGGGCAGCCAGGCACTTTTCAGGGCAGGGGGCAGCGGAATAATCTCGCGGGATGAAAATGTGGCTATGAGCATCAGAATTGTTATCAGGGGGCTGGTAAACGAACCGAAATTCCTGACATTATACCGCCAGTGAAAGGAGAGATACCCCCAGGTAACAGACCAGGCAAAAAAGGAAACCGCCTCATGATGATTTGTCAAAGGAGTATGCCCTGCTTCTATGTAGCGTACTATGAGGTAAATGGTATGCAGCACACCACCGCCCACCAGAATGGCACGGGCAATGGTCCTTATTTTTTTGCGCTGAGTCCAGAAGTATACCATGTACGCGGCAGTGGACAAAATATAGGCCAACAGAGTTGTCTGAAATATTATATAGCCCATGCCATAAAACTCCTGTGATATGTTCTTTTACACTTCATATATAAAAGGACCGGATCTTCCGGATCCAGTCATCCCCAACCCTGTCACCTAAAACTTCTGTAAAATGTTTTTCCAGGCTTACCCAGTCCTTGGTCCTGATCCATTCTGTAATGCTATTATGCAGCAGAAGTTTAAACAACTTTTCATTCTCTGCCTGCGGCAGACCTGATGCAAGAATATCCGGACGAATGGCGCCGAGAATTTCGACCAGTACTCTATATTCCGCTCCATATTTTTTTTCAAGCTCAATACGCAGCTTTCTTGCCAGAGCCGGGCTCTTACCCGATGTGGAAACCGAGATGATTAAATCCCCCTGCCTGACCGTGGCCGGCAGAATGAAATTGCATCGCCCGGGAACATCAACAACATTGAGTAAAATATTATGCGCTCCGGCTTCTTCATAAATCCTCTGTTGGGTTTCTTCATCATCCGTTGCCGCTATGACCAGAAATGCATGCTTGAGGTCACCATGTCTATACTCCCTCTCGACCCAATGAATAAGCCCCTTTTTAAATTGCTGCAATAGCGCCTCGGTCAGTTCCGGACTGACTACCGAGACCCGGGCCGCACAGGAAAGAAGGCCCAGGACTTTACGCTCAGCCACCCTGCCGCCGCCTATTACGACACAAGACTTCCCATCCAGATCAAGGCATATTGGATAAAACGACATCATCGACTCTCAGCAATGAAATTTCTCCTGGCGCAAAATATAAAATACCGAATTCACCTGTCTGTAATATATGCAGTATTGCAGTTTCTGCAAATTATCATATTGAGAAAGACTTGCAGAGTGGCAACGAAGTGAAACCTTTTTTGCTTCCATATGAAGTCATGTACCGACTCTGAACAGCAAATACGGGAGAATTATGTTTTTACCTGGTTATACATTTTCAAGTCTGCTCTTATGCACGCCTCACAAAAGTTGTGTCAAAAGTACAATCCCGGCCAGCATGAAACGATAGTAGACAAATACAGCAAAAGAATGCGACTGGACAAACCGCAGGAGAAAAGCGATGACCAGGTATCCTGAGACAGCAGCTGCCAGAAAGCCGGCCACATAAAAGCCCTGTTTGCCGTGTTCCGAACCCTGGCTGATAATTGCCGGCAGATTATAGGTGCCGGCACCTAAAATAACAGGAGCTGACAGCAGGAATGAAAACCTGGCCGCTGACATTCTGTTCAGGCCCAGCATGAGTCCTGATGTCATGGTAATGCCGCTTCTTGATACCCCGGGCATCAGGGCAAGCGCCTGGGACAAGCCTATAACCGCAACGTCTGCCAGTCCCAAGGTCTTCAGTGATCTCTGCTGTCTGCCAATTTTATCGGCCACCAGCAGTAGCAGTCCTCCACCGGCCAGAGTCCCGGCAATGAGTAATGGAGTCCTGAAAACAGACGCGGCAGCATCTTTGAGAAAGTAGCCGGCCACTACCGCAGGTATTGTCCCGAGGCAGATATATAATGCCATGACCCGGTGCTTCCCGGCTTGTTCCCCCAACACACCAGGCTTGACCAGGGCTGTAAACATCATCATGAAATCACGGCGGAAATAAATGAAAACCGCAAAAAGTGTTCCCAGGTGCAAGGCAACATCAAAGGCTAAACCAAACTCTTCAATGTCAAGGAAAGACTCAAAGAGCGCAAGATGGCCGGAACTTGAAATCGGCAGAAATTCTGTGATTCCCTGCAACAGACCCAGAAAAATTGCGTAAAAAAAATTCATCAGGTTAACCGGGAGGTTTTACCCAGCAGCAAGCAATTTTTTGATTGCTTTTTCAAGGGTATCATGACCGATATAGCCAAGGTACTTGTTTACCAGCTCTCCCTTCCGGTTTACCAGATAGGTTACCGGAATACCGGTTACACCTCCAAAGCCATTGATGACATTGGCGTCTGCAAGCAGGACAGGATAATTTATTTCATATTTATCAATGATCTTGAACAAGAGTTCGAGGTCTCCCTCATCAACGGAAAATGCCACTACCGAGAAGTTCTTTTTGCTGAAAGATTTCTGCAGTTCAACAAGTGTCGGGATTTCCTGAATGCATGGTGGGCACCAGGTTGCAAAAAAAGTTACCAGAAGCACCTGGCCTTCAAGCTGGCTGCTGTCAATTATGCTTTTATCTGTCAGGGAGTCCAGCTTGAATTGCACCATCTGCCTGCGCGTCCCATCATCAGGAAAGAAGCCATCTTTATCAGCCGACTCTGTCAGCTCACAGGCAGCCATGATTACCAGCATTCCCATGGCCAGAAAAAAATATCTGAATTTCATGTTTTGCTCCAGGCAAGTTAGTAAATCATTGCATATGGGCCACCAGCCGGGCATGCAATATTCTGCAGTCTAAGATAACGCTCATGGGTGAGATAATCAAGCCGGCCCGTACTCGGGGGATACGGTGCGCTATAAAAGCCATATAAATCCCGGTTTACATGCCGGCAGATAGAAGAATTTTATACGGGCTGACTAATATCCCGAAAAAACACTCCATTTACACTGGCAGGCTCACCCGGGCTTCCATGCCGCCGTCAGGTTTCTTTATCAGAGAAAAGTGCCCGCCATGAATCGCAACAATCTTTTCCACCAGGGTCAGGCCAAGTCCCGTGCCGTACGTTTTGGTGGTAAAAAAAGGATCGGTAGCCCTTTTTTTAATGGCCTCGGCAATCCCGACCCCGGTATCAACTAACGAGATTACCACCCAGCCTTCCTCCCGGCATACACAGATTGTCAGGTTACCGCCTTCCGGCATGGCATCGATAGCATTCCGGGTCAGGTGGATCATCATTTTGCGTATCAGCTGTTCATCCATCTCCAGAATAGGATCAGGGCCGGACAGTTCAAGGTCAACATTGATTGAATGCCGCAGCAGAGACGGCTGCAGCAGTAATATAGTTTTTTTAATCAGCGGAAAGAGGGGCTCGGGTTTCTTTTCAATTTTCATCTTGCGGACAAAATCAAACAGGTCCTTCAGGGTCGACTCAAGCCTGGCAGTCTCATTCACTATCATATTGACAAATTCAAGGCATTTGTCATCCGTGATTTTTTTAGCCAGCACACGTGCCGCCCCGCCAATCGATGTTATGGGATTTCGCAGGACATGCACAAGCTGGGCCGACATCTGCCCCAGGGCTGAAAAACTGGCTGATTCCACCAGGAGGTCTTTATTTTTTTCCAGCTCATGTGTAACCTTTTCCAGTTTATCGATTTTGTCCTCCATCCCTGTATAAAGACGGCTGTGCTCTATGGCCAGGCTGGCCTGATTGGCAAATATTTCCAGTGACTTTATATGGTTTTTGGTTATGGCCTGGCCGGTTACAAAATTATCGGCGATGATGACACCCAGGGACTTGCTGGGCGAAAAAAGAGGCACCACGACGAAGGTATCCTCCCCCAGCACTTCAATGAGCTCCCGGGCAACAGGTACATCCGCCCGGCCATTTTCCACAAGGATTGAACGTCTCTCCAAAGCTGATTTTATCAGGATATGCTCTTTATCAGTAACCGGCACCTGCAGCATTTTGATCATCCGGGTCACTTTCGTATCGCCGTTAATGCAGACCTTTTTAATATTCTGGAGAATTTCCAGGAGATCAAGTTTCTTATCACGCAATTCAGCCCAGATCCTGCCCGCCTCTTCACGGCATTCAGAGCCAATTGCTGACTTTCCCTGTAACATATCGCCCTGATCATCAAAGATTGCCAGAAAGGCACGGTTAAAACGCAAACCATCCTCTGCGGTTATACCCACAAGTATGGCCTGCAGGATCTCATCGAGTTCAACGGTACTTAAATATACCGTATTCATCTTCAGCGACAGCTGGTGCAGGAGCTGAATACGGAAGTGCGCCTTTTCAAGTTCCTGCTGGTATTTGAGGTTTTCAGTTAATAAAAACCGCCTTTCGAGAATTTTCCGGACCACCAGCAGTATTTCTTCAAAACGTACCGGTTTTGACAGGTAATCATCGGCCCCTTTACGCATGCATTCCAAGGCAACTTCCAGGTCAGTCAAGCCGGTGAGCATGACAATCGCAACACCAGGGTGGTTGTTGACAATTTCTGCAAGCAGGGTCAGTCCGTCGGTATCCGGCAAACCTATATCAAGCAGGATTAAAGCAATATTGACGGAGCCCAAAAGCTGCCTGAGCCGTTCGCCGTTTTCAGCTTCCACTACAGCAAGATTATGGGACTGGAGATAAACCCGCAAAGGTTCCCGGATGGTGGCATCGTCATCGACAATGACAATTACCTCATCAGGGGCAAGGAGTTTGTCAGGGGCTAAGGCTACATGGTGCAAACCAGGAACGGATTCAAGCATGGATATAACTCTACAGATAGTATTCCGGTTTCTGCAGCTCAAAACTTACAGGACAGCACATACTACTCTGCCACCAAACAGGTTGTTGAGCCGGCATTAAAATTTAGCAGACTATAATCGGGTGCATTATATTTTATTAATCGTGCCATGGTGTTCTGTCAAGAGAACTGTGTTACGCCACGGCTGCCGCTCCTTTCTTATTCCCGGTTGAAATCTGGCAGGATACTCTTTACAGTGGCAGCAACATGCAGTCCTGAAAATCATCATGAAAAGCATTCTCAAGCAGACGCAGGAAATATTCAAACCCGGTGGCCTCCTGTCCAGGCATCTCGACGAATATGAGTCTAGAGACGGGCAGCTGCAAATGGCTGCAGCTGTGGCAGAGATACTGGCAGGAGGCAAACTTGTCGTTGAAGCTGAAACCGGGATAGGCAAAACCCTGGCCTATCTCATTCCTGCTGTCCTAAGCCGCCAGAAAACGGTTATCTCGACCAACACCCTGAATCTGCAGGATCAGATATTGCGGAGTGAGATCCCATTGATACGCAAGCTTTTTGACCCGGATCTCACCGCACTGTGTGTCAAGGGCCGGGAAAATTATCTCTGCCTCTACCGTTGGCAGCAGTTTGCCGACAACCCCCGGCTTGGGATCTTTGCACCCGATGAAACTATAGAAAAAATTCAGCACTGGCTCAAATCAACGACCAGCGGCGATCGGGCCGAGCTCAACTGGTTAGAGGACAATTCTTTACTATGGCGGGAAATAAATGCTGCTGCCGGCAAATGCCCGGGTCATAAATGCCCGCATGACAAGACATGCTATATCAATGAGCTGCGCCGTAAGGCCGGTGGTGCCCGGCTTCTCATTGTCAACCACCACCTTTTCTTTTCCGACCTTGCACTCCGCCGGGAAGGATATGGTGAAGTGCTGCCGCGCTATGAGACAGTTATCTTTGATGAAGCCCATCATCTGGAAAATGTGGCGACCAGTTTTTTTGGTTATTCTGTCAGCCACTTCCAGATCATTGATCTTGCTAAAGATGCAAAGCTGGCCATGGCCCTGCTGCCGGAGGATAAAAAGGAAAAGGGCTACCGGGCGGCAGATGCTCTGCTCTTCCGTTCAGAACACTTTGCTGCCAGTTTTCCCGCCCAGCAGGGAAAATTTCCCTTGCAGGAATTTATTGAAAACTTTACCGGGTGGGAGCAGGAGGTTAAGGCTGTTTCAGATCGGCTGGCAAACCTTGAATCCTGCCTTTTATCCCTGGCGGTTGCAAGTGACACCTTACAGGCCCTTGCCGACCGCTGCCAGGAATTGCAGGCAAAACTGCTTGCCATCGCCGGGCTGCATGAATTAGCAGATGCCGAGACATATATTCGCTGGTATGAGCGGCGGGAAAAAACAGTCGTTCTGTCAGCATCTCCCATTGATGTTGCCTTGGAACTCAACGCCATATTATACCCCAAAGTGCGGAGCGCGGTTTTTACCTCAGGCACCCTGACCGTGGGAGGCGACTTCTCCTATTTTCTCACCCGTCTCGGCCTTGACAGGGATACTGAAGTCCTTTCGCTGGAATCACCCTTTGATTACCGCAGCCGGACCATGCTCTATGTCCCGGACCAATTCCAGGGCAGACCATTTCCACAGCCG
>JAWVYE010000065.1:0-7078 GCA_033722905.1 Desulfobulbales bacterium | reverse complement strand
ATAGATTCTATATGTTTACTGATGCCAGCTTTTTTCAGCCCGGGATCCATCACCAGAAAAACATGGCGGCCGCTTAATTCCTTTACTGTATCAGGTAACTGGTTTACTGAATTTACTCCAAATAAAATTCGTGTCGGTTGGTTTACGCTGAATGACTGTGTCTGTATCATTGGCAGGACCTCTATCAGTATTTAGGGCATAACGCCAGAAGAAAACAAAAAAATAATAAAGGTTAGAGCTGTTTAAAAAAATGAATAGTATATAACTTACAGGAACTGTTCATTTAAAACAATACATGCTTGTGTATAAATAAATGCCTTGAAAATTTATGAGTTTCCAGCTGAGCAAATCGGAAAAAAAAAGAAGAGCCAAGGGCATTGAACAGCTTGTGCTTGAACTTGCTGCACTGCCTCTGGGTGAAATTGCTTCACTGCCTTGCGACCGTGATATCCGTGACGAAATTGCCGCTGCCAAAAATCTTAAAGGCGGGGCCAGAAAAAGGCAGCTTAAATATGCCACAAAACTTCTCCGGGGCAGGTCTGTTGAGGAACTCTATGCCTTTTTAACCAGAAAAAAGGGATCCATGCTGGAAGAAAAGCGCGATTTCCATGAGCTCGAGCATTTCAGGAATCTTCTCATTACCGAAGCTGTACAACTATATGAGGAGAGCATGCACAGCAGCGGCTTTATAAGTGAAGATGACCCCGGGGATTATCTCCATGGCAGCAAAACAATACAAACCATTGTCAAGCGTCTGCCTGAAGTGGACCAGGTCCAGTTAACTAACACCGCAATGCAGTTTGCCAGAACCCGCAACAGGAAATTCAGCCGTGAGTTGTTTCGCATTATGAAAGCCGCGGCTGAAAAAGAACATTTCTCAACCAAACAGGATAACAGCAATGGAATATAGAAAGGGTACGATCGGCAGAGTTTTCAGTGTTCGTTTTGATGAGGGTGATTCATTTCTGGAGGAATTAACCCGGCTCATTAAAAAGGAGAATATCAGGAGTGCCTGGTTTAATGTTCTGGGAGGGCTGCGTGAGGCGGATGTTGTCACAGGCCCCAAAGAACCAACCATGCCGCCGGAGCCGGTATGGAGTGAAGTGCGTGGAGCCAGGGAAGTCATGGGGACGGGAAGTGTTTTCTGGGATGGCAGCGAACCGAAAATTCATCTGCACGCGGCCATGGGGCATCATGGCAACACTTTGACAGCTTGCGTCCGCAAAGGCACGAAGGTGTACCTGGTTCTTGAAGTGATTATTATTGAAATGGCTGGTATTGATGCGACCCGTCCCTGGTATGAAAAGGGAGGGTTCAACCGTATAACATACTCGTGAAGATCCCCGTTCTGATCAGAGTGGACCTGGATAAAATAACTTTGTTGAGGCTATAATTTTCATTGACAACTTTAACTAATTTCCTCAAATAGAAGTCATAGGCATTTGGCATGGATTGTTAAATTTTTCCGGTTCGCAAAAGAAATCAAGGCCCGGTCTTTGTCCATAATCACTCATAACAATTGCAAACGTAATACGAATTTGCTGACCCTTTATATAGTGTTAGCTGTTGCTGTTCATTGACTTGAAGAAAGCTGGAGGTGTTGTGCCATGGTAACAAAAGCAAAGAGCACAGGAAAAACGATAAAAAAGGCTGCTAAGAAGAAAACCGCCACCAAAAGAAAGAGGAAGACTATCCCCTCTACAGAGTTTTCTTTGTATGCACCAAATGTAAATGAAGTTTACTTGGCCGGTGATTTCAATGACTGGAAAAGTGATGCAAAAGAGTATCGCCTGAGAAAATACAAGGGTGATATCTGGAGGAAAATGCTGAAATTAAAACCGGGCAGATATGAATACCAGTTCGTTGTTGACGGCCAATGGTGGTGTGACCCGAAAAATGATCAGCGTATCACAAACCCTTATTGCACTGAAAACAGTGTTATAGAGGTGGAATTTTAAATACATGCTCAATAAGGCGTATGCCGCAGCTGCCTGGACTGCACTGGTCAGCAGGAGTTCATGAAAAAACCGGAACATCTTCCAAGAGTTCCGGTTTTCTGTATTCTTCGGCTGAGAGGTTCAGCAGGAATGTGTCATTATTTCACATCGGTGACGATTTTTAGGATCTTGTCACCTATTTTGAGGGCGTCTCCGACTTTTGCGTGGATCTCGACAACGGTACCGGCAACCTGGCTGACAACCGGTGTCTGCATCTTCATGGCTTCAACAACCGCCAGTTTATCTCCAACGGCAACCTCCTCATCCTCATTAACCGATATTTCACATATATTGCAGGAAAAGGTGGCCCGCATATCCCCTGCCTTGGCAAGGTCCTCAATCTCTTTCTTGCTCAATTGCGGACCGGCAGCAGCAGAGGCTTCCTTAGCCTCTTCCTTGAAACTATAGTTGCGTTCCTGGTGGTCGACATTAAGATAAATCGACCATTCACCTTGTTCGTTTTTCTGCTTCGGACCTATCTCGATGACATGCTCCTTACCGTAATGATCTTTGAACATCAATGTTTCACCGAGTTTGTACCCGCCGCGGCGGAGGAATATACTTGGTGGCAGAACGTATGTTTTGCCGAATTCTTCTTCAAATTTAAAGAAATTAACGGCATCATTCGGGTGCTGCAGGTAGGTAACCAGTTGTTGTTCCGTAGGCTGGTAACCCAGACGGTCGGCAAGTATTTCACGTTCCTTGTCAATATCCATATCTTCAATGTCTTCAACGCCACCCTCTTCTTCAAGAAGCCTCTGCCAGTCTGAACCGAAAACTTTTTCATAAATCCAGTCAGCAGGGCGATAAAAAGGGAAGGGGCCGTATTTTTCCAAAAGGAGATTCTTCAGGTCACCAGAGGGATTGCCGTATCGGTCATTTTCCAGGACATTGGTTACTGCTGTTGTCCATAAAATCTGGGATCCGGGAGTTACGGACCACCAGTTGCCGAGTTCGATCTGCACCTTGGGCAGTTCGTCATGCAGAATAGTAGGCATTTTATCAAGGAATTTGCCCTTTACAGCCTGTTCAAAACTGCTTCCCATGGCTCCGCCGGGAAGTTTGTGTATTTGGACTGTCGGGGAGAAGCCCTTAAACTGTGACTCGAAGTATTCGTAATGATCCCGTTCATTGCGCAGAACTTCAGATGTTTCGATAACCGCATCTTCATTAAGACCGACGGCCTCTTTGCCGTATTCTTTGAGCGTGTGAATTACGCTTAAAAGGGGAGGGGGGCCGTAATAGCCGGTAAAGGCATGATCAGAGGCATCAACAATGGTTGCGCCGTTGATAACGGCTGCGGTGATGCGGCCAATATCATTACCGTCCGTATTGTGACCGTGATAATGGATAACAAGATTGGGGTATTTCTGTTTGATGGCAGCGACAAGCTCACCTATCCTCTTCGGAGTGCCGAGTCCCCCGTGATTTTTGATGCAGAGAATTATGTCTTCGCCTGTAACATCCAGTATTGACTGAACCTTGCCCACATAAACTTCGTCGGTGTGTTCAGGGCCGGTGGAAAAACAGATAGAGGGCTCAAGGATTTTGTCGGCCAGCTGCACCTCTTCAAATACCGCCTGCATATTGGGGATATGGTTCATGAAGTCAAAGACCCGCCAGACATCGACATATTTGGCAAATTCACGGACAGCAAAACGGATAACATTCTGAGGATAAGGTCTGTAACCGAAAAGATTGACTCCACGACAAAGCGTCTGGAACATTGTATTGGGCATTTTTTCGCGCAACAGTTCAAGTTTCAGAAAGGGGTCAACCTGTTTTCTTAAAATATCTACATGAACTGAAGCGCCACCGGTAATCTCCAGGGAAAAATAGTTAACGTTTTCCCTTGGTTCGGCTGCCAGAAGGTCTGTGTGCAAAAGGATTCTGTTCTTAAAATCAGACTGTGACAGGTCCCTGGTTGTGTTGGTCAAATAATAACCGTCAGCCTGCCGCAGGATCTGCAGTGCTTCCTTGGGATTCATTCCATGAACGATTCTTTCCATGATTGTTCCTTGTTTTAGAGTAGTTACGAAATTATATTGCGTAGGTATTTTCTTCTTTATAGTGAATTTCAGCGATAAGTTTAGCCAGTTTGTTTATCTCAGTATTTTGCACATCATAATCAAGGAGATGTGTATGCGTCTCAAGGTATGACGTGTCAAAATCACCCTTTTGAAAATCAGGGTCATTGACCAGTTCAAGATAAAAAGGAATAGTGGTCTTCGGGCCGATGATCACGAAGTTCCTCAGACAGCGCTTGAGGCGATCAACGGTCTCGTTCCAGCTGTAGCCATGAACTGTAAGTTTGACAAGCAGGGAGTCATAAACTTCAGGGATGGTATACCCCTGGTAGACAAAGCCGTCGAGCCGCACGCCGTAACCGCCAGGCGAACGATATATACTGACGGTTTTACCGCCTTCGGGCATGAAGTCGTTCTGGGGGTCCTCGGCATTGATGCGCATTTCAATGGCATGGCCCCTGATTTGAACATCTTCCTGGCTGAAGAGCAGCTTCTTGCCGAAGGCGAGTTTGATCTGAGTCCGGACAATGTCAATGCCTGTCACCATTTCAGTAACGGTATGTTCTACCTGGATCCTGGTGTTGATCTCCATAAAATAAAAGTTCATGTCCTTGTCAACCAGGAACTCAACAGTACCGGCATTTGTATAATTTGCTGCTTGTGCCGCTTTTACCGCTGCCTCACAAATGGCGTCGGTTACTGCTTTATCCTCGATCATTGAAGGGGCGATTTCAACCAGTTTCTGGTTGCGGCGCTGTATCGAACAGTCCCGTGTTCCCAGGTGGACAACATTGCCAAAGGTGTCCGCAATGACCTGGACCTCAACATGCTTTGGATTGATAACGACTTTTTCCAGGTAGACATTGTCATTGTTGAACGCGGCCTTGGCTTCGGCACGGGCCATGGGAATCTGCTCTTTCATCTCATTGTCATTTTCAATGCGGCGGATACCGCGACCACCGCCGCCGGCAGTGGCCTTGAGCATAATGGGATAGCCGTATTCAGATGCAAATGCCAGGGCCTCCTCGACCCCTTCATCTCCAGAAGAGAGATTGGGAGTCCCGGGAACCATGGGAATATTTGCTCCTTTCATAATGTCCCGGGCTATAACTTTGTTGCCCAGATTTGTAATGACCTCTGATGTCGGGCCAATGAAAACTAAGCCTGCATCCTCACAGGCCTTGGCAAACTCAGGGTTCTCCGCCAGGAACCCATAACCGGGATGAATGGCGTCGGCACCTGATTTGCGGGCTGCCTTGATGACTTTAGCAATATCCAGATAATCCTTCCGTGGCCCATCTCCAAGCCAGATTGCCTCATCAGCTACTCTGACGTGCAAGGCTTCGGTATCAGGTGTTTCATAAATAGCGACAGCTTTATGCCCTAATTCCTGAGCAGCCCGAATGACCCGAATTGCAATTTCTCCCCGGTTTGCAACAAGTATCTTTTTCATCGATTGCTTCCTTTTATTTAGTATTATTCAGTCAATAATTGAGTTGTTCCATTATTTAACTGCAGCTTTCCGGCATGGCCTGTCATGTCAGATGAAAGACCCGGTGGCTGGCAGTGCTGTAAATTAGTGGCTACAGACCGAAACAGAATCATATCATTGTGGAACCGGTAGTCTGCAAAAGGAAAATTCTTATCATAAATTCAGTCATCAGGCAAGTAAAAGTGTTTATGGTTTCTATCCCGGTTACCATCATTGTGCACAATGCAAAACTCCGACGGAAAGAGCATCGGCATGGTTATAACTGGTTTCCGCAAGCTAGAATGATCGCGTCAATTCCCTCAGCGCTGTAAAGGTGGCAGCGCTGTAGATTCTTTTTCTTACGGCTGAGCCTCCGCTTATCCCCTTGAAATAGCGGCCGGCATGATTTTTAATCCTGGCCAGGATTTTATCCGGATTGCTGAATTTCTCGATAAGCTGTAAATGACGCTCCAGGCCCTGCATCCTTTTTACAAGGGTGGCTGGTGTGCCTTCCCGAGCAAAAATCCATGGATTTCCCATGGCAGCTCTGCCGACCATTACCCCATCGCAGCCTGATTGTTCTTGAAATGTAAAGGCCTCTTGATATGATGAAATATCACCATTGCCGATAACGGGGATGCCAACACTTTTTTTAACCTGGGCAATTATGCCCCAATCTGCCTTGCCGCCAAAGCCCTGACTCCATGTGCGGCCATGGACTGCAATTGCACTGGCGCCGTTGTCTTCCGCCATTTTCGCAAATTCCGGTGCCACTATTGTATCATGGTTCCATCCGGTCCGCATCTTCACGGTAACCGGCAGAGATGTATTTTTGCTGACCTGGCGGATTATCGCTGCAGCAAGACCCCGGTCCTTCATAAGAGCTGAACCGGCGCCTTTTTTTACTACTTTCTTGACCGGACAGCCCATGTTGATGTCAATTATATCTATATCCATACCTGATACAATTGCTGCCGCTTCCCCCATTATGACGGGATCGGCTCCGAAAAGCTGAAGAGCCACAGGCCTTTCCTCAGGTATAGTCAGGGTTAACTGCAGGGTCTTCGCCTTGTTATAAACCAGGCCATGGCAGCTGATCATTTCTGTATAGCAGAGAGCTGCACCAAATTGACGGCAGAGCAGGCGGAAGGGAAGATCCGAATATCCTGCCAGAGGAGCAAGGATCAAGGGGTTATTCAGCTGCAGTCCTTTAATTTGAAAAGGTCGGATCATGGTCACAGCGAAATACCTGGCAGGATACAATCCCTTTAAGGGGGAAATGCGCTTACTTGTCTACGGCAGATTGTTGACGATTTCATGAGTTCTCAGATAAATGAGTTCGGCAATTTCATCGCCAATGCGCAGCAGCGCTTTTTGTTTGTTAAAGCGGGTTTTCTCTCCTGCCGGATCAAGAATAAACGGTTCATAAACGGTAAACTGTCTTTCCTGCCATAATATGGAGTTATTGCGGTTGTCGCTCAAAGCAAAGCGGACAGTCAATTTAATTTTGATTTCAAGAGCTTCGTCAAATGTATTGTAAAAAAGGCCCGGCAGGTCTATTGCTGATATTTCCCCGGTGAGTT
>JAWVYE010000064.1:0-7094 GCA_033722905.1 Desulfobulbales bacterium | reverse complement strand
TGAGAAAACCACCTGTATCGGATTTGTCCAGTACCCGGAAAGTTTTGACAGAACCTGTCTTGACAGGCTGCTGCGTAAGACGACTAAGAATATCAGTCCGCAACTGCGGATTTCCATGGAGAATGTATTCAACCGTAAACACCATAAAAGAATAAACTTTGTCGACTCCACAGTTGAAAAAGAGCTTATTGCGAGGCTGAAAAAAGATCTGGCAAGAAAATAACTGCACAGTGCTGATGCTGTCGGTCTGTGATCGAGGACAAAATGACCAGGAAAATGCAATTGTGAACAATTCAGGCCTTGAAAGTCAGAGACCCAGTGAACGGACCGCCCGCTTCGTTCTGGGAATTATTACCTGGATTAAGGACATATTTAAAGCCCCGGTCACATATATTCCCCGCGGGCAGGTTGTTCAGCACCAGGGGAAATATCTGGCTGCCGGTAAAGCGGTGCGCTATCCACATATCCTCCTGGTGGAGGACAATCCCCATACGGTGGAAGAATTTATTGGAGCCATAAAAAATTATTATGCTTGCGGCTCTGTCAAAATTTTAATCGCCTATGCCTATGATGCAGCGGTAACATTTTTTCATAAAGAGAATCCGGATCTGGTGATCATGGATGCAGACCTGGATGACGAAGAAGGAGACGGCGCAACCCTTACCCGGAAATTTCTGGGCGAAAGGCCTGAAATTATCATACTGGCAAACAGCAGCAGCAAAATATCAAACCTCAGACTAACAGGTTGCGGGGCCGTTGAAACCCTTGGTAAAAGCACGGAAAAACTCAAAAGCTGGCTCATGGTAAATGATCCTGCCGGCGGTGAGTCTTAGCAGCCTTTTCTTAAAAATTTATGTTTTCGTACAAAGTTAATTTGTGATATATTATGGTTATATTTTTTTGATGCAAACATGCAAAGCTGGTCCTGTGATGTGAATATTATGGGCATTCTTTGTGGGTCAGACCACATTTTTGCGGGCATGGGGGCCAACCAGGGCCAGTCAGATCCTTGAGGGCAAAATTTCAAACTTACCCTGAAAGGTTGATTCTCAGGACATTTGGGTATGGTGTGATGCTGCCAGGTGTGAGATGCATCCGGGCAGTGGCACCGGAGAATTTTTGCATAATACTTCAGGGTTAACAGAACCGATGTTAAATTTTATAAAACAGACACTGACAAGCAGAGCGCAGGTGACGTCCGAGAGCGGGCCCGGCAATGAGGAACGAACCAGAATCGCCGCCAGTGTGCTGCTTCTGGAAGCGGCGTATGCTGATCATAAATGTACAGAAGAGGAACTGGACCACGTCATTGCAACTCTGCGTTCAGATTTTAATCTTTCTCAGGCACACGCCGAGGATTTGCTCGAACTGGCCCATCGTGAGCGGAGCCAGGCAGTAGACTTATATGAGTTCACCAATCATATTAATAATGAGTTCAGCAAACAGGAGAAGAAGGCTGTTCTTGAAGCTGTCTGGCGTATTATTCATATCGATGGCCAGCTGGAAAAACATGAGGATCATTTTGCCCGTAAACTGACGCATCTCCTCAGGCTGACCCATAAAGACATGATAGATGCCAAGCTGAAGGCCCGGGAGCAGTTGCAGTAAGAATTTTCAGGGGGGCTCTTAGAAACCTACTACTTGAGGTGGAGCAATGGAAACGAGAAAGGTATTGGTCAAAGAAGGAGATGTGATTGATATAACTTGTGCTTCCTGCCTGAAAACCAAAAAACTATCAGTGGTGCAGCACAAGGAAAGCGGCAAGCGGGATTTGCGCATCAAGTGCTGCTGCAACACAATATTCTGTATCTGTCTTGAATACAGGCACCATTTCAGAAAACCGATAAAACTGCTGGGTCGAAGCATTAACCTGTCAAAAAAAGAGGGCAGGGATATAGTCATAAAGAATATATCCTTGGGTGGTATAGGTCTGAGTCCCCTGAAAAATCACAGAACCCAGTTAAATGACCTGCTGCAGCTGAAGTTTACCCTGAATGACAGCAATAGTACGCCTATTGAGGCTAAAGCTGCTGTAAAAACCGTAATTGATAATTATATCGGCTGTGAATTTGAAGCCACAGAAAACTTTAAAACCTCTCTCGGGTTCTATCTTCTTAATTAGAAGGAGTATCATTGAAGGATTTGATTGAGCAGGTAAGGTTATTCCGTCAGGAGAGGGACTGGGACCAGTTTCACTCTCCCAAGAATCTGGTGATGGCTCTGATGGTTGAGGCCGGTGAACTTGCCGAACATTTTCAGTGGTTGACTGAAGAGCAAAGCGGCAGCCTGCCCCCTGATAAACTTGCGGCTGTTAGGGAAGAAATAGGTGATGTCATGATATATCTGGCAAATCTCTGCGATAAGCTGGATATAGATGGTCTGGAGGCAGCCAGGGACAAACTGCGGAAGAACATGACTAAATACCCGGCCCCAAAAGTCAGGGGCAAGTCATACAAGTACAGCGAGTATAAATGAATTGTTCGTTCTGCCAGAAGGAAATACCTGAAACAAAGATACACATGCGGGATGACTGCCCGGGCTGCGGCCGGGATCTCCACATTTGTCTC
This sequence comes from Desulfobulbales bacterium, assembly GCA_033722905.1. Taxonomy (GTDB): domain Bacteria; phylum Desulfobacterota; class Desulfobulbia; order Desulfobulbales; family BM004; genus BM004. The sequence goes on along the minus strand of JAWVYE010000064.1, from coordinate 4,527 downwards.
AACTGTGAATTTTATGATGCCAACGCCTATCGCCAATGCCGCGAGTCAATAAGGGAACCGGTCCCCGATAAAGAAAGGGCCAATTTCTGTGATTTCTTCAGGGCCTCAGCAAAAGGTGCTGCACTGAGCAACTCCCCAAACGAAACCATCAAGGCATTAAACGACCTTTTCAAATAGGTGGACAACAGCCGCTACTCCCGATCCTGAAAGCCTTTTCCCGGATTGTTACGCACCACTCAAAAACCACCACATTGTGGTAGTTTTTGTCTTGACGGTCCGCTTATTCTCATATACAATTGTTTACCGGTTCTAATATAAACCTTTTTATTGAGTTCAACATGGGCATGAAAAAATTGGAAAGGTTATTGAAAGCCTCTGGGGTTTAAGTTGACCCTGCAGAGGCTTCTTGTATTTTTTTTATTAATAAAGTCAGGCCTGTCCTGCAATAAGAAGGTTTATCTGTGCTTTTCAGAGCAAGCCCGGTAATTTTTCAAGGCGGCAGTATTTTTACAAATACATGTATGAGAAGGCGACAAGAGAGAGCATGGCAAAAAAATACTTGATGATTATAACCCATTCCACCGATACACCCCACCGGACATGTACGGCCATGGGCCTGGCATCCAGCCTGATCGTTGAGGGTGCGGATGTTGCTTTTTTTTTCATGTGTGAGGGTGCAAGGCTGATGCAAAAAGGAGTTGCGGAAACCATTGAAGGGCAGAACATAGCTCCGGTCCGTGACCTTATGCCGATAATTCTTGATGGAGATCCCGATCTGTATGTCTGTAAAATAGACCTGAAAAATCTGGGTATCCAGGAAAATGAATTACTTGACGGCGTTAAGGTTGTGACACTCCCGACTATTTCTGAGCATATGCTGGAAAGGGAAACACTCATGTGTTAGGAAAACCGCTGCACGGTGTCCTGTTGGAAAAAGAATTTTTACCCGGGAACTGAAGCGATTTTACTTTGTGTGCATGACATTAAGGGGTTAGCCACCCGACTGTCCAGGCAGGTATTGCAAGGAATTTCCCTTTGAGAAATCGATAAATTATATAAGTCTACTTTATTGGTTGGTCAGTTGCATCCCGGAAAAGAAAAATTCCATATTCCCCGTAATAATAATTCCTTTTCGACCCGGGCCATGAACAGTGCGGTGAAAAAATGTCAGCCGTACGTACCATCGACGGGTTGATACGTATTTTAACTGTGAATTTTTAGCGGTTTATGATTCAATACTGCAGGTAGGCAGCGTCAGCTGTTGTCAGAGTGTTCTGTTTTGCAGAATTAAGTGATCGGCCATGGTGCACCCGGGTGGTAAAATATTCAGCCCGTTTAACATGCCGCTGAAAAAAATTGCCTGGCAACCAGGCTCTCATCTGAGAATTTAAGGTTCTTTAATGACATGATTGGTGATGAAAACAGACTTTATGATCTGATAGATACCGACTCCACTGCTGATACATTGGCCGAGATTAAGAATATCCTGCTTCTGATTGAGCCTTCCCCTGACCCGGCGCCCATTCAAGAGGTATACCAGGATATAATTCGTCTTTTTAACGGGAAGTTTCCCGGGTACAAGGCCAGCAATACAAAATACCATAATCTGGAGCATACCTGTGCAACCGCCCTTGCTGCTGCAAGGCTCATTCATGGTCTGTATGTCCAGGGAATGATTTTCTCCCCGAGGCTTGTTCAGCTTTGCCTGATCGGATCACTTTTTCATGATACGGGCCTGATCCAGACCAGGGACGAAGTGGAAGGTACTGGGGCACAGCATACCATCGGCCATGAGGACCGCTCCATTGCCCTTATGGGCGAATATCTGGTTGAAAAAGGTTTTTCACAGGAAGATATCCGTGACTGTGGTCATATGATCAAATGTACGGAGCTTTTTTATCCCATGGAAGATATACCGTTTGTTTCTGAAGAAGTACTGACCATGGGCAAAATTGTTGGAACCGCAGACCTGGTGGCCCAGATGGCGGACAGAAATTACCAGGAAAAACTGCCGCTGCTTTTCATGGAGTTCCAGGAGGCTGGAGTGCAGGGCTTTGAGACCCCCCTTGAGCTTTTTAGAAAAACCGAGGAATTTTATCGCAAGGTGGCACGTAAACGGATGCGCAATGAACTGGAAGGAGTCTCTGCTGCAGCTCTGCATCACTTCAGGGAGAGGTGGAAAATAGACAAGAATCTGTATGAGGAATCAATCAAGTACAATATCAGACGCATGAAGGATACTGTAGTGGAGTCTCTTCTGCAGCTTAACATTATTTCAGGAGGAGGTGGGAAATAGGGGTATCTTTATGCGGTATCACTGGGGGGAGCCGGCGTTTTCGTCCCCAGTTGAAGACCAACAGGCGCCTAAGTCCCGACAAACAGTGGATTAACAGTTTCAGCTTGTAATATTCCTGGCAATCGATTGTTGTTGCCATCTGCTGCAGGCAAGTCATTTTTTTACGAATATTAAGGGATGACACTTCATTTTGAATCATCTGTGAAATTTACGATCCTCGCCGTTACGGTGCAATACTCAAAAACATTTTAACCGGTTTTGGTTTCAGCCCGAGGTTTTCTTGCTGCGGGTGTGCGGCTGGTTCCAGTCAGCTATTTTGGCGGCAGTAAACCTCTACTGCAACTGCGGCGGCCGCTCTGAGAAGATTGGTATTATGTGGCCGGGTCTGGTATTATGGTTTATATCCTGAATCCTGAGCTTTTAGACCGTTGCCGGGTGACGGCAATAGAAGTTTTTTATTAACCCGATCAGTTTGCCCGTCTTCCGTGTGATACACCAAAACCTGTCCAGCATTCATAATTTGCATTATGACCAAGAGCATTTTTAATAAGCCGATTATTAATGTGCTGCTGATTGTTGTCCTCAGCATAATTGCCTATGCCAACACATTCAGCGTTCCCTTTCATTATGATGACAAATTTGTCATTGTCAATAATCCGATTATCAAGGATCTAGGCTACTTTGCCGAGCCATCAGAGGCGCAGAAATTTACAGGTTGGTTCGAGTATACACTATTCAAGTACAGATACATCAGCTACCTGAGTTTCGCACTTAACTACAGGTTTCATGGTCTTAACCCAGAAGGGTATCATTATGTGAATCTGTTTATACACATATGCACTGCTCTGCTGTTGTACTCCTTCATAATGCTCACTTTCAAGACCCCATTTCTTCGCAACACAGCGGTGAAAGCCCATGAAAGACATATCGCCCTCCTGGCAGCGCTTCTCTTTGCCTGCCATCCCCTGCAAACAGAGGCAGTCACATATATCTGGCAGCGGGTCGCCTCACTCAGCACCCTGCTCTACCTGCTGAGCCTGGTGATGTATATTAAGTTCCGGTTGTTGTCACAAAATGCCGGCGCCAAAGAGCCTGGCCCTGAACAGAGAGAGAAAAGATCTATCTTGCCTGGCCTTGTTAAAGCTCTATTTTACCTTGCCTCTCTTGTCTCTGCAGTCCTTGCCATGAAGACGAAGGAGATAGCCTTCATGCTTCCGGTCATGCTCATACTTTATGATCTCATCTTCCTTAAGGGGCCAGTAAGAAAAAGGATCATTTATTACATTCCTTTCCTGTTCACCATGCTGATAATTCCTTTGAGCCTGCTCGGAGCTGAGAGTCATATCTGGGACCTGCCAAAAGATATCCAAGAGCAGTTTAAAATGGAAACACCCCTGTCAACAGGGGAATACCTGCTGGCTGAATTCAGAGTGCTGGTCACTTACCTGCGGTTGGTTTTCCTGCCGGTTAAGCAGAATTTCTATTATGATTACTCAAGATACAGTTCCTTCTTCGATATCGAAGTGCTCTCTTCCTTTGTCTTTCTCGCGTCCTTACTGAGCCTGGGACTCTATATCCTTTTCCGGTACAGGGACTCCTTCCCTCATGTGCGGCTTATCTCTTATGGCGTACTATGGTTTTTTGTTAATCTCCTTATTGAATCGAGCGTCATAACGCTCAATAACGTCATATACGAGCACAGGATGTATCTACCATCAGCAGGGGTCTTTTCAGCCTTAAGCATTATCGTGTTCATGCTTATGGTGAGATGGAAGGCTTACGCGCGGCTGATAACTTCGCTGCTCGTGATTATCATAATAGTGCTGACCGGGGCGACATTTGCAAGGAATGGTGTCTGGAAGAGTGAAATCAGTTTATGGAGTGATGTTGTCAGTAAAAGCCCATCAAGCCTTGAAGCACGTGTTAACCTGGGAGATGCATACAGGGCTGCGGGATTGTATAGTAAAGCCATTACAGAGTATGAGAAAGTAGCGGAGAAAACCCGCAGCACCAGTGTTTACAATAATCTCGGGCTTGCTTATCAGTCTGCAGGTCAAATAGAGAATGCCCTCATATCCTATAAGCTTGCCACTGAAGTGGCCCCGGAAGATCCTCAGGCATACAGTAATATTGCAAATATCCACATGGCGCGGGGTGAAACTGACAAAGCCATAGAGCTTTATCAATATGCTATCAGGCTCAACCCCAATATTTCTGAACTGCACGCCAAT
>JAWVYE010000063.1:0-7141 GCA_033722905.1 Desulfobulbales bacterium | reverse complement strand
GGTATTTTTCAAGCCAGACTGGCGGCAGAGCTGATAGCCTATAACCAGGTGTTTCGCCTGGGCTCCATTATTCTGGTAGGGCTATTTTATTATTTTCTGACGGCCTGAAATAGAGTAAAAAAAGCGTTTCCTGGAATTATTTTTTTTAATAGATGACTCTATGGAATGGAGCTGGACAACATGGCCGTCCGAATTGATGGGAAGGCCTGTATAGCATGGATGGAATAATCCTTTTCCGGGTTGACTCAGGTCAATGATTTGCAGCAGATGGGTATGTAGACTGTCAGGAACAACAAAAATGTATTGTATGGGTTCAGGACTATTGTTTAGCTATAAAACTTTTGCAGATAAGATAGAATAAAACGCGGGAGGCGTGTTATGGAGAACTATACGAGATGGGATGACTTCCTTGTGGCTGAGCACGAAATGATCGAGCGGGCCATGGCTGTTCTGAAAAACAACCTGGAAAGGATTGACACAGCCGTCAAAAAACCTTTGCAGATGCAGCGGGCAATCGATTTTCTTCTTGAGTTTGGTGACAAGATGCATAATACCAGGGAGGAGAAATTCCTTTTTCCTCTCATGGGCGAAAAAGGACTGCCCATCGAGGGAGGCCCCATTGGTGTTATGCTCATGGAGCATGATGCCGAGAGGCACCTTCTGCAAAGGATGATGACTGAACTGCCCGGCCTTGCAGAGGCATCTGCTGCGGGGCGCCAGAAATTTGCTGCCGAAGGCTTTGAGTACCTTAAAGTTCGGGCAGAGCATATCTGGAAGGAAAATGATGTGCTCTATGCCATGGGCCGTAAAGTCTTCAGTGAAGAAGAGAATGCTTCACTCCTGCATGATTTTACAAGCCTGGATCGGCAGACATACGGTCCTGAGGCCAGGGAACATTATAACCGGATGCTTGTTGAGGTTGAAAAAGACAGTGAAGCCAAAAAGCGCCTGATCCAGAATCTTTCCTATGAACAGATCGATGCCATCCTCGAAACACTGCCATTTGAGGTGACCTTCGTGGATGCGCAAGATACGGTGGCCTATTTCAACAAGCTTGACAAAACAAAACTTTTTCCCAGGACGCGCTCTGTCATAGGCCGCAAGGTGGACAAGTGCCATCCGGAGAAAAGTGTTGATACGGTGCTTAATATCGTCAACGGATTCAAGGATGGCACCATGGATCATGCAGACTTCTGGATTGATTTCCGGGGCGACAAGATATTGATCCGCTACTATCCGGTGCATAATGAGGCCGGTGAGTATATGGGAGTCCTGGAAGTAACCCAGGCCATTGGCGCCATCCAGAAGATTGAAGGGGAGAAGCGTTTGCTCTATTGAGCCCATAACCGGGCCGAAATAGTCATAAAGGTGGGTATAATTTTCGCCCCCTATATTTTATTGCAGGAGGGTTTGCGTAAACCCGGAACAATCCGGCAGAGAAGATTTTCCGGTTTAGTCTGCGAAGGTGCATATTTTCTGGTGGGTTTTGCCTTGGCCCTGCCTTGTTCGCTGTTTATTGCCGCAGTTCCTCCCGGCTTACTTTTGCTACGGCGGTCAATCCGTCTTTGTCGGCTTTCTGCAACAATTCAGTATAATATTTCTTATATAATTCCGGCTTTCTATTTATCCAGTCTATAAAGACTTGCTGGGAGGTATCACGTTTGACAACTATCCGCCTCAGTTCCAGGGGATTGGTCGTCCGCTCATTGAGCCCCGGCAGCACTGTAAAAGCAAAATGATAACCATTGTCCATGAGTGCTTTTTTAGCAGCGCCATTCCAAAAACCATTCGGATAGGCAAAGGCATAAACCTCACGACCGGTGATTGATTGAATAACATTTCTGGAAACCGTGAGTTCCTGGTCCAGCATGTTTTTCTCCATGCCGATAAAATTTTGGTGATGGACTGAATGGGAACCAAACTCACAAAGGCCGCTGTCGCTCATTTCCTTTATTTGAGCCGTATTAAGGTGTGCCGCAGTATCAAGGGCCTTTGTTTTCAGGAAAAAAACACCTTTCAATCCTTGTTTTTTCAGGAAGGGATAAACCGTTTCATAGTCTGACAGGTTGCCGTCGTCGAAAGTGAGCATGAAAACTTTTTCCGGCAGCTTGATATCACCCTGCCGCCATGACCTGAACTCGGCCAGACTGATAGCGGCATACCCCTGTTTGACAAGGTATTTGACCTGCCGGACAAACTGTTTACGGGAAACGGCATAGAGTTCATCATGGTTGCCGATGTTATGATAATTAAGGACAACAAGCCTGCTTTCCCGGCTGCTTTCTTTGTTCTGCTCCCCGGGAGAGCCGCAGCCGGCTGAACAGATCAAGGTATAGACTGCCAGGGCACCAAAAAGGATCAGCCTTACTAATACCGGCCCGCAGGGTTTGTCAGGAACTTTATCATTGCAGGAGAAATACACGGGAAAGAATATGATTTAATTGATTTTTTTAAAAGTGCATATACAGGTTAGATTTTTCCGGAAATTTCGACCTTTAAACATTGCACTGTTGTATTGATTAAAAGCTGCCGGTCAAAATCGCCGGACTGTCTTAAGCTGACTGTTGGGATTATCCCAAAGAACACTATATTATAATATACCGGAAAGGCCAGCAACGGTAAAGAACAGATCAATAATTAATGCTGGTCCCCTGTTTTCACTCCCCCCAGGTCTGATAATTCAGGAAAATGGAAGACCCTGTAATAAGAAGGGCAGGCGCTTGGTATTAATTTGCCCGGCATCGAAGCTGCGGGCTTGAAAGGTTTTGCAGCATCTTTTACTGCATGGTGAGGAGATATGTTCTCAGGTTGATCTTTTTGTTTTGCAGCCCCAGTTTTCTGCGCAGATTATTTCTGTGAAACTCAACCGCATTAATGGAAATAGTCAAAATCCTGGCAACTTCCTTGTTTGCTCTTCCCTGGCGTACCAGGTCTGCAACCTGTATTTCCCGTGGGCTCAAACCGAGGTAGCTTGATGAGAGTTTAAGGGAAAAAGACGATGTTATCTTCTTGATGTTTTCCTTGATTACCTTGATATATTCATGTTGAGAGGTGTTGGCCAGGTTTTCATCGAGCAAATCAAGGTAAGGGTTCACAAGCCTGGTAAAATTATCCATTACCTTGTTTTCGATCTCTGTTTTATTTTCATTGACCTGTTTCAAAAGAACCCGCAAAGCCGTATTGGTGCTTTCAAGCTCCTCAGCATGCAGTTCAGCCTGGAGTTTGGCCTGATTGCTGGCGGTAATATCAAGTTCCGTGGCAATGAGCCCGCCTCTGTTTCCTTCATTATCATAGAATAACGACTTGAACACCAGGAGATCATGTTCCCTGCCGTCAAAAGAGGCTGCTGTCATTTCATAGGATGAGGTTTTGCCCGTTTTCATGGTTTGCAGGTCCTGCTGCTGGTGAAGCCTGGCCTGTTTGTCGTCCATGATTTCATAAACTGTTTGGCCGATGATGTCTTCTTTGCTGAAGCCGATTGACTCCTCAAAGGCCTTGTTACAGCCAAGGAACCGTAAATCCCTGTCCTTGAAGTAAACCGGCACCGGTATTGAGTCGATAAGGTTTTGCTGGAAGCGCACCTGGTTTAATAGAGCCAGGGTTCTTTCGGCGACGATTTTTTCAAGATTGTCACGGCTTTCCCGCAGCTCCGTTTCATTTGCCTTCATTTCAATGCAGCGCCTTGCCAGGCATCGTACCTCGATCAGGCTTAATGGTTTGCGCAGGAAAAAGTTTACCCCGAGGTCAAAACTCCGCTGTACTTCCTTGTCATCACCATGACCGGTTATGACCACTACATGATAGGGGTCTTCGGGTCGGATATTGACCTTTTCAAGAAAGCCGAAACCATCAAGATGCGGCATGCGCAAATCAAGAAATATCAGGTCCGGTTTTTCTTTTTCCAAAAAGGCAAGCCCTTCCAGGCCATTACCGGCAAAGGCAATGTCATATTCCTCGTTTTTCAAAATTTTCTGCATGGCCTTTTGCAGGGCAGGTTCATCATCGACGACAAGAACTTTGGGGGTAGCCATACCAGCCTCCGACTTTCTCAATAGGGCAAATACAGTAAAGATTACGACAGGAGTTCAGGCTATCATACACGAATTCATGTAAAAATAAAAAATAGAATAACAATAGTAAACTACTAGTTCAAAACTAGTAGTTTGTCTGCACTATAGTGGCCGGGTACTGTTGTGTGGATATGAAAAAAAATGAGGGCCACCCTCATAACAGCATTATTACTCTGCCCATGCTGTTAATCGGATGGCCCCCTGGGCTTGGGCGTTGTGTGTTGCCGGTTCTCTTTCAATAAGGAGGGATCCGGCACCAGAGGTAGGTATGTGCTGCCCCTTGAACCTGAGAAAGGTCAATGGGAAGAGGGCATGCACAGGGCAGAGTATTTTGAAGTTTCATACTATCAATTTTCAAAGCAGGATCCGTCTTTGACCATGATGGTCCGGGACGAATGTTTGCATGCTTCAGGGTTATGGGTGACCATTATGATGGTCTGGCCCTCGCTGTTCAACTCTTTGAGCAGGTTCATGATTTCTTCTGCTGTTTTACTGTCCAGGTTGCCGGTCGGTTCATCGGCCAGGAGGATCGGCGGTTTATTGACAATGGCCCTGGCAATGGCCACCCGTTCCTGTTCACCGCCGGAGAGCTGGTCTGGCAGCCGGTCGGCCTTGTTTGCCAAACCAACACGCGCAAGAACATCACGGGCCATCTTTTCTTGTTTTCTGCCCTTCCGGCCGGTAATGGACATGGGCAGCTTGACGTTTTCCAGCACGGTCAGGTAGGGGATCAGCTGGAAGGACTGGAAGATCACCCCGATATATTCACTGCGCAAGTCGGCGCGCTGCTCACTTGTCAGTTTATAGATATCCAGCGTGTCAAGCAGGATCCTGCCGCGGGTGGGATGATTGAGTCCGCCCAGAATAGACAACAGGGTTGATTTACCGGAGCCTGACTGGCCCATGATGGAAACGAATTCGCCGTCGTCAATGGCAAAGGTCATCTCCCTGATGGCCTGAACCGAGCTTTCACCTTCCTGGTAGTCCTTGCCTATTCCCTGGATCTCAATAAGGTGCTTGGCATTTGCATCAACTGCCGGGTTTTGGGTCATAGTAGCCATGATTGTATCCTATTTATTTTAACTGGTTGTTATTCGTTACAGGGCCCGCAAAGCCTCGCTTGGATCAAGCTTGCTTGCCTTCTGGGCCGGATAAAGGCTGGCTATCAGGCTTAAGGCTACAGCCAGAAGCAGGGATACGCCGCCCAGGTTATAGTTCAGGCCCGCAAAGGAGCTGCTTTTTACCACCAGAGGCAGGGCGGCCCAGGCAATGGCATTGCCGCCCAGGTAACCGAGCAGGCCGCCCAGGAGGCCGACCACCATGGCTTCAAGCAGGATGATCTGCATGACATGGCCGCGCCGGAAACCGATGGCGCGGACTATGCCGATCTCGCGGGTGCGTTCATTCACCGAACCCATCATGGTCACAAAGACCAGGAGAGAACCGATGAAGATGACCAGCACCGCAATGCCGTAGCTGAAGGTCTTGAACATTTCAACAGTCTGCATTTTGGACATCATGGCCTGGCGCAATCCGGTCACTTTGGCCTCGGGGAATTTTTCGCCGATCTGCAGGACCAGCTCCGTGATCGGGCAGTCGCGGCAGAAAGCCTGGATCTCCACCATGGACACTTTGCCTTGCTTGCCGAGGATTTCCTGGAAGGTGTGCAGATCGCCGATGATAATTCCGTCCTCAGAGGCACCGGTAGGCTTCAGTATTGTTGTAACTGTGAAATCCCGGTTGCCAATAGTCAGGATGTCTCCGATTGCAAGGCTAAAGGTCTTGGCAGTCTGGGAGCCTATGAGCAGCTCATCGGCTGCTGCCGGCGGCGCCCCCGCAAACTGCCACCAGTTTTTGAGTTGCATTTCGGTTTCAATATCCACCCCCATGAGAAGCACATCCTTGCCCTTCACTGTTGCGGCACCGAGTACCTTTGGCGCTACCAGGCCTAAGTTTTTAGAATTTTCAATGGTCCTGATCTCCGGGATCTTTGCCTCCGCAAATTCAACTGTCTGGTAATTGACACCGCCCATGGTGATGCCGCCGTAGGAAAGGGCCAGGTTGTCACTCCTGGGGACCATAACGATATTGGCCCCGTACTGGTCAAGCCGGTCCTCTATATCATGGGTCATGGACTCGGTGATCGACATCAGGGTGACGATAGTGGCAATGCCGATAAAGAGCCCGAGGACCAAAAAGATCATCTTGCCCTTGCGGCGCCTCAGGTTATTAAAAGATATATTATGTAGTTTCACAGTATTTATCCCTCAAACTTTGATTCTTGAGCCAGGGTTTGCAAACGTTGGGTGTGGCTGACCCTGTTCAGCAGGATTGCCCTGACCTCAGATGCCTTGAAAAGGGAGTTGAAATCCTTGGTGTCGGCAATGGTCTTGTCAAAGGTTATGACAATCCTGGAACTGTGGGTTTCGTTATTAACCGCCTTCACCCCGGCCAGACCCTTGATGCCGGTAATCACATTTTCGGGCCAGGCTTCGGCGTTTTGCAGTTTATAAATGGCATCATCAAGATGCCTGGTGTTGAAGTAGGCAATGGATTTTGGCACGACAACAACACCCAGGCCGAGAATAATGACCAGAGAAACAAGTGCGGCCAGGCTGCCGAAACTGATGCCGCGTTTCTTTACCCCAAGCACCTTCTCGCGTTTTTCCCGGTATTTTTCCAGATCGTAAGCCATGATCTTCTTTTCCTTTATCGATTCAGTTTATCTGATGTATTACGACTGGCGGTATTTCATGTACCAGCTGTTCATGTTGATATCCCGCATGTTGATCACCAGTTTATCACCAACAACGGTTCTGTTCAAAGGCGCCGGATTACAGCCGCCCTTGATGACATTGATCTTGTTGGAGGCAAATTTCTGGCCGCAGTTCTTGCAGACCATTTTATCACCCTCCTGGTAGTAGCCGAGACCGGAGCGGTAACAGACGTCACAGGCATCAATGGCCGCTCGCAGGACACCGTCAGCACTTTTTAATACAAAAAAGGTTACCATGGTGCCGTCCTCGGTCTTGACCTGGAAATGATGGGCTTTGCCGTCGTTGACACCGGCC
>JAWVYE010000062.1:0-7158 GCA_033722905.1 Desulfobulbales bacterium | reverse complement strand
GATCGTAATCCAACACCCCTGGACATGTATCATTTTCCTCATAACAGATGACATATACAAGGCAGCCAAAAATAGCAGCAGGGCAAAAAAAACCTGGCAAGCATTCTCCGGACGTACCATCACAGGTCTCGGTGCCGTTACAGAATTTACCGTCGTCACACAAAGCATCATTTGCGATCGCGACACATTCATCATTTACCTCATCACAGGCGCCATACTCTAAACACCCGTCCATATAAGCTGGACAAGTGCTTATAGTCCCACATTGTCCATCATCAAGACAAGAATCTGTTGAACAGAAAAGACCATCCTCACACCAGGTATCATCCGGAACAGCATCACATGTATTGGTAGCTTCATCACAGATGCCGCGGAGACACCCCACATCATCACAATCAGTATCCAGCAGACACTCCACGCAGGTACCGTCAACTTCATTGCAGACCAGACCGGTCGGGCAGCCGCCTTCGCAGCCGAGGTTAGGACTACCCGCAAAACCGTTCTGGGCAGCACCGAGGACCAGGGCCGCTGCAGTAAACAAGAGCACAAAAAATTTAACTTTCATATGACTCCTCCTTATAAATTGTTGGTGATAATATTTTTGCACGCCGTCTTGCAACGGTAGTACAACACCCAAGCCCAGGCTGGAGGAGAGGTCTGTCTGCTGTGGAACAGTATAAATGGAGCAGCCAGGCTACCTCCATTAAGGCAGCCCGGCTGTCTCCTGAAGAAACCCGTGGCTTTCCGTCCCTGTCTTGCAACAGGTTTGGCTTTTGCTTATCTGCTGTTGATCTGTCAAATCAACAATTATCCACAATAATAAAAACATACCATAAATTACAGATAGGTTACAGATAGTATTTTTTTATACATGTGACGTTTCTTTTTTTGTTATCCCAAATACGGCGGCAAAGAAAAAACCCCACACCAGAAAAGTGCGGGGTTTTTTTATAAAGTAGAATTTTAATACAAAAATTCAGGATATGTATGTTTATTTATCGATCCACTGAAACCTTCCTGGTCACCCGTTCAATCTCGATAAAGTTGGCAGGCTTGTTGATCTCATAACGCAGCGAAACGGTGAGATCAACTGTCCGTACTCCCTGGGGCAGAAAGATCTCAAAGGTTTCCGCCTTTGTTTCAAAGGGCTGCAGGGCTGTATCCCTGATATATTGGGTCTTTACCTGGGCACCGTAGAGCATCTTGTTGGTTCTGCAGTCCGTCGCCTGGGTATGATAGTGTTTTTCAGTATTGTATACTTCCTTCCCGTCAGCAGTTTTTGCGGTCACTTCCAGGACCACTCGATTATGGGAAGGTCAGCCGTCCGGGATACGGTGCCCCGCATTCTGGTTTATCTTGGTATTGACAACCACCATGGGCTTCAGGTCTTTTGATTTCAAGAGCCACTCGTAGCCGACTGTCTGGACATCCATGGAAATGGTATCCTGGAGGATCTTCTTGGTGCCTTCAAGGTCATTCCAGTTGGGAGCAATGAGATGGTCGGCAAAGCCGTCCACTTCCTGCATATGACATTCCTGGCACTGCTGTGTGCCGCCTTTGGAAATGTAATTATGCTCATAGCTTCCATAAAGGGTTGCGCACTGAACCGGGTTCTTGAACTCAAGGTTCGGCCCGAGACCGTGACACTGGCCGCACATTATGGCATGGTCAATAATGGAGCCCTTCTTGATTTTGGTGAAGAATTCATCATCATGGGAGGCAACATCCTTGGTGCCGTAGAGAACTTTTTCTTCCGGCGGGCCTTCGGAAAGTTGATGGATAATCGCCTTGGTATTGTGGCAGACAATGCATGTGATCCGCAGTTTACTGACCTTGGCCTTGTCCTGGGCTACCAGTGCCCTGGCATAATCCACTGCAAAGGCGTCATCGGCGGATACCAGGGCCTGCGGCAGGTGGCATTTGAAGCATGGGAATGTATCCAGAGTCGCCTTGCCGGGGTCATCCGGGGAAAACGGGGTCAGACCCTTTAAGGCCAGGGGTGTCATCATCAGGCCATCCTGCACACCCATCAATGAACGGGCATGATGGGAATTTTCCCAGCGGGCATATATCTCTGCATGGCATTCCTTGCAGCGGCTTGAGTCATACATCGCCGCAAGTTCGTCAATGGTCTTCGCCTTCTGGCCAAATGCTGACATTGGTATCATAACCAGGAAGACCACAAGAAATACTTTAATAAATTTCATACTCTACCTCCTTGGCAATGGCTTTTTTATTAAGCCATGGATTAAGTTTCCTGCTGCTGTTTAAGGGCAGTTCTTTTTTTTAAAAATTTTTGCAGCTGCTCCTCACATTTCACCGCCTGCCTTTTGCTCTCCCCAAAAAAACAAAAGCCTCCAAGGCAAGGGACTCATCCCTGGAGGCTTACAACAGAAACTTGCGGGTTATTTGCCTGAACATCACAAATCTCCTCCATGTTGAAACCTGGCAGGTTTCAAGTATTTTTAATAATAAATCCTAAATGCATCGCCCATATAACTTGTTGATTAAGTTATCATAACTGAAAAAATACGCAACATAAATGAATGGCCGCTCATGAAATAATCAGGCCCGGAAGTATAACGAAAGGGAGTAAATTGAAGAAATTCCGGGAATACCCCGACATATATGCCTGCACCATATATGTGCTAGGATTGAATCATTGCTTTAGCGGGTATTACATCCGGGGAGCAGACAAGGCTCACTTTTACATTCCTGCACCTCTATGGTCACGTGGGCATTGCCGATAAAGTCCTGCAGGAGTGTTTTGTAATGATCCGGTTCTTGAGGGAAATGGGTGACCACGGTCAGAATCACGGAAAGGTGGTGCGGGCTTACCTGCCAGACATGAAGGTCGGCAACTAGGTTGTCCGAGTCGGCTTCAATGGTTGAGCGGATTTTTTCCGCCAGTTCGGGAGCCGCCTCTCTGTCCAGCAGTATTCTGCTGGTATCGGTAAGCAGTCCGTAAGACCAGCGGGTAATGACGACAGCGCCGACAATACCCATAACCGGGTCCATCCAGACCCAGCCGAAATGTTTCCCGGTCAGCAAGGCAAATATCGCCAGAAATGACGTCAGGGCATCGGCCAGCACATGCAGGTAAGCTGCCCGCAGGTTATGGTCATGGTGATGGGCATGGTGGTGATGCTCATGGTGATGCTCATGCTGATGTTCATGGGCGTGATCGTCACCATGGCCGGCATGCAGAAGATAGGCACAGATAAGATTGACAACCAGACCAAGAACAGCCACGCCTATCGCCTCGTTGAACTGAATGGCAACCGGGGCGAACAAACGCTTAATGGATTCACCTCCCATGAGAAGGGCGATGACACCCAGAACCACGGCACTGGCAAAGCCGCCCAGTACTCCAACCTTGCCGGTGCTGAAGGTAAACTGGGGGTTATCGGCATGACGCCTGGCATAACTATAGGCAAAGACCGTGATTAAAAGGGCCGCAGCATGGGTGCCCATGTGCCAGCCGTCGGCAAGCAATGCCATGGAACCGAAAAGGTACCCGGCCCCGATCTCAATTATCATCATGGAGACGGTGATAATAATGACCAGCCAGGTTCTTCTTTCACCCTGGGCGTTTTCAACCATTACCCGATGCGGGTGCTGCCATTTATCCAGTGTCGAACTATGCATTTTATCGTAATTTCAACTATTTAATATAAAATATTCATGTACAGGATTAGACCAATCCCCTTTAATTGCAGCCTCAGGTAGGGGTCCGGCATGCAGGATCGGCAGAAGGTGACGCACCTGCTGTACCCTCATCATCCCGGGGTGGCTGCATCGTTCTATTTCGGGGAGCAAAAAGACGCTTCAAATAGAGATACAATGGTTTGACCGAAAGCAGAATAATGAGAAAGGCACCGCTCAACTGCAGCCAGTAAGGAATAACCTCAGCCGCCTGTCCGGCAACAACACTTGCCGAAATCCCGAAGCCGCCATAGATACTGTCAAGGACCAATCCGGAAAGTACGGCACACAGGGAAAGCATCACCAGGTAAATTGTGGTGGCCCGTTTGCCGAGGAGCCCGAACAATACGGAAAGTGACGTGACATTGGTGGCAGGGCCGACCAAAAGAAAAACCAGGGCCGCGCCCGGGCTGACCCCTTTAAGGATCAAGGCGGCTGCCACCGGGGTTGATGCCGTGGCGCAGATATACATGGGAATCCCCACCAGGAGCATGATCAGCATGGAGTGCAATCCACCGCCCAGGTACCGGGTCATCAGCTCCTCTGGAATGACCGCGGCAATGACCCCGGCAAGGAGTAAACCGGCAAAAAACCAACCAGCCAGGTCTCCCCAGAGATCATCCACGGCAAATTTCAGGCCGGACCACAGTTTCTCAATAAATGTATGATGCCTGGCATGTTCCTCCGGGGGGCATTCGTTGCCGTCGCAGCAGTTGTCAATGGGACAGCTCCTGTCTATAACCCGGTTCCAGTCCTCTTCTTTCTGGGTCTGCAGCAGGTTCTCACTGATACCGGCCGCCACTGCAGTGATAAAGGCCGACACCGGCCGGGCAATGGTCATTATCGGGTCAAGAAGCGCATAGGTTATAGCCATTGAATCCACCCCGGACTCCGGGGTCGAGATAAGAAACGCTGTGGTGGCGCCGCTGTTTGCCCCCTGTTTTTTCAGGGAAGCGGCAGCCGGCAAAACGCCGCAGGAGCACAACGGTATAGGGATGCCGAAAAGGGCCGCCTTGATCACGGAGCTGAACTTGCCTTTGCCGAGATGATCAGCAACAAAAGAGGGATTCAAAAAAACCTTGAGAAGCCCGCCGACAAGCATACCGAACAGGATATAGATAGAGGCCTCAAGCAGCAGGTGCCACGATTCCTGTAGAATTGCAATAAATATTGTCATGTTAATTTCACAATAGAGTTAAAATGTTTCGTGTTTTCTGATTTCTGACTTCTGATTTCTGGCTTCTGCCTCCTGCCTCCTGTCACCTGCCTCCGAGGGGACTGACCTCGGGTCTGTCCCCGGGTTGCAACTATTGGCGTTAAAAATAAATCTGTCCCGGTTTACGGTTTATCCCGGATTACTTCTGACTTCTGACTTCTGATTTCTGGCTTCTGCCTCCTCTACATGCTCCAGCGCAACTTGGACAAGCTGCGACACATGGTGGTCAGCCAGGCGGTAATACAGTATCGTGCCTGCCCGCCGGTTTTTCACCAGACGAAGGTTACGCAGCAATCGCAGTTGATGGCTCACCGCTGATTCGGATATGCCCAGCAGGGCAGCCAGGTCACAGACACACATCTCCTGGTGCTCAAGGGCCCAGAGGATCCTGAGCCGGCTTGCATCTCCCAGGGCCTTGAAAGTCTGGCACAACTCATCAATCACCACATCCCCAAGGGACTTCTCTAAAGCCTCTTCGACCTTTTCGTCATGGATGATGCGGCACTCGCATTTGTCTATATTCTGTTTCACCATACAATTACTCCATATATGAGCATATACTCATATAATAGCTTCTCTTTACGAAAAGTCAATAACAAGGTAGAAAGTTCAATGAAACAGCAATTTCAAGCTGAGCAAAACTATGGCACGAGCGAGGAAAAAAACCGTCAAGCCTCCTGCCCCGGTTACGGGCAAGGGAACTCTTTATGTGGTTGCCACCCCCATAGGCAACCTGGAGGATATTACGCTCCGGGCTTTGCGGATTCTCAAGGAATCAGACCTTATTGCTGCGGAGGACACCCGGCACACCCGAAAACTGCTCAGCCATTTCAATATTACCACCCCCACATTGAGTTATTACAAGGGAAAGGAACGGGAGCGGGCCGCGGTTATCATCGGCAAGCTGCATGCCGGCCTCAATGTCGCCCTGGTCTCGGATGCGGGAACGCCGTGCATTTCCGATCCGGGATATATCCTAGTTCAAAGTGCGGTTGCGGAAAATATCAGGATTGAACCTGTTCCCGGCCCGTCCTCACTGACAGCCGCCCTGTCCGTTGCGGGCCTTACGGAAAATACCTTTGTGTTTCTTGGTTTTGCGCCGCCCCGCAAAAAACAGCGAAGGGACCTGCTGCGTTCGCTCTGCGGGGAAAAACGTTACCTGGTATTCTTTGAAGCGCCGCACCGTTTGCGGGCCTTTGTCAATGATGCCCTGGACGTTCTCGGCGACCGTCAGCTTTTCTGGTGCCGGGAGCTCACAAAAATGCATGAAGAGCAGGTGCATACCACAATCGCCGGTCTCGCTGCCATACTGGCAGAAAAAAACATCAAGGGCGAATCGGTCATTATCATCTCAGGGGCGCCGGACATGGAGGAGATCAGCGGGGCGGCGCTGGATGAACTCCTCAAAACCCATAGAGACACGGGCAACATGACTTGCACGGATGCTGTGCGGGAAATCGTTGCGCAGCATAAGCTGCCGCGCTCTGCCGTATACAGCAGGGCACTGAAAATCTGGAAAGGCTGATCCCGCCCGCCCGGTTAAAAGGGCAGGCTGAAATTGTATATTCTGCCTGTATGCACTTCCTTCATCTGCAGCTTCAGTTCCCGGGCGCTGGTCGCCTCGGAGGGAAAAAACAGAAAACCGTTGGCAATACTCTGGTCCGGCAAAGTTTTGCCTTCAAGCCCCTTGTCGCGCAGGTCATCGGCAATGGTGCGCGACCGTCCGCCTTCCGTACCCTTGTCAGCACCTTTGTAAACAGCACCTCCTGCAGCACCGACAGCAGCCCCTTTACCGGCAGAATCAGCAACATTCTCTCCAGTGACAATACCAAAAGCCGCACCGAGTACTGCGCCGGTGGCTGCGCCCCAGCCGGCCCCTTTGCCGGCACCGGACAGGATCGCCCCGGTCTGGGTAGCGTCTGTAACTCGCTTAACCGCAGTCCTATTGGCTATAAGGGTCCAGTAGCGGTTGTTGTTGTCGACAAGAAACGTCTGGTCCGTGACAACCTGCATCAGGTCGCCCGACTTGTTGTCCATTACAAGCTGAACCGGCAGCAGTCCCGCCTTCTTGACATCAAATCCGAAGGCCTCTTTGGCTGCCGCCCGGTCGGCAAAAGCTTCGGCGCCAACCGTCAACCCGCCGGCAATTCGGCTGTTGGGATAGTCCCCGGCCGGCCGGAACCCCACGTATTTCGTTTTATAGGTTGTGCAGGAAATAAGCCCGATAATAACGGCTG
>JAWVYE010000061.1:0-7242 GCA_033722905.1 Desulfobulbales bacterium | reverse complement strand
GTGGAAGGGACCCTGTCAGGGGTTCTGGCCGACGCTACAGTTGATGTCTTATATACGGTTGCCAATGTTCTGTCCTTTACCATTAATTCCGGCTCCACGGATTTTGTCGCCGGAGATACCTTTACTTTCAATACCACCAGAGATCCGGGCCTGGGCATCAGGGACATCTGGATAGATCCGGCCAATGACCAACTCTATGCCGCAACCTATTTTGACGGTGCCCAGGAGCCCCATCCTGTGGGCAATGTCTACTCTCACGCCATTGCAGACGCTACCGGAGACTTTGGCGCTGCTGCGGACTGGGTGTATGCCAATGACGGCCTGCCGCAATATGACCCGCCCGATGACACCTCATTGTTCCCGCAGTATGTTTTTGCGGCCGATGACCCAATTAACCCGACACAGCTTTACATTGGCGGGGCAGGTATAAACTTTTACAAGGCATTGTCGTCAGGATTGGCGGCAGGAGCCCCGGCGTGGAAGCCGAGCAAAAACGGGTTGACCAACCTGATTATGGCGCGCATGCCGATTCTCTTTACCGACCTTGTCACCCTGGATGTGTATGTAAATCACTATCTGACTTTTGACGGTGAAAATTTTATCAGCAATGCCGATTTTAAATTTTATGTTGAGGATCCCCTGGGCAACCCGCCCATTGCCGGCTCAACTATGACGGTGAAACTATGCCTGGCAACCCAGGGAGACTGCAGCAATGTTGTCTTTTTGAAAGAGTATGGAGAGGAGTATACCTCCGGTGGCACCTTCAGGGATCCTTCCGATCCTTCTACAAACAGGCCGTTTGGCCTCAGCCTGGGCAACCTGGATGGGCAAAAGGTTATATTTATTTTTGAACCGACATGCACCCTGCCTGAATCTCCCGGCTGTTCCGGAGCCAAACAGGAAGAGGCTTATACTTTTTAAGCAGCCTTCGTTTCCTGCAGTAAAGCCCGTAAATGAAAAGCCCTGTGGATGACAACCACAGGGCTTTTCTCTATTCTGTAATGTACAGGTTGTCGATTGTTAAGTTGTTCTTAACTTGTCTGCTGTTCTTTTTTCTGCATCTTGCTCTGGTACATGCCGGCAAAGTTCATGGGCTCCATGAGAAACGGCATGAAGCCGCCGTCCACCGAGGCCTGGCTGGCGATCTGCCGGGTGTAAGGGAAAATGATCGTCGGGCAGTCAACATGCAGGACCTGCTGCAGGTATTCTTCGGGAATATTCTGCAGCAGAAAGGCGCCGGCATGCTCAATTTCAAAGATGAATAAAACCTTGTCGGACTTGGTATCCTTAATAGTAGCGGAAATTTCTATGCATACTTCCCAATGGCTGTCATCAACTTTTTTGTTGCTCAGCTTGATTTTCATATCAACTTTGGGCTCCATATCCTGGATGAAAAAAGACTCGGGAGCATTGGGGCTTTCAAAGGAAAGGTCCTTGAGATATAATTTTTCCAACCTGAAAACAGGCGCTGTGCCTGTTGCCGCTTCTGCCCCTGCTGCTGTTGTGTTCTGTTCGCTCATGGGAATGTCCTTCTGTCAGAGATTATATTTTTTGAGGCTAAAGATAACCTTTTACATCAGTGGTGCCATTTCCAACAACTTCAGGCACTTTAAACTTTAGCTCACTTCAGTCACAGCTTTATGCCCTGCGAATATACCTAAATCCATCCTGCATGCAAGATGTTTTTTATCAGGCCTTTTTCAGAACCTGCTGCAGAAAGGCACCGGTATAGGATTTTTCATTTCCGGCAACTTTTTCCGGGGTGCCTGTGGCAATGATCATGCCGCCTTCTTCACCACCTTCCGGGCCAAGATCGATTATATGGTCCGCTGTTTTGATCACGTCCAGGTTATGCTCGATGATGACAACGGTATTGCCGCTGTCAACCAGCCTGCCGAGGACATTGAGCAAATGCTGGATGTCGGCGGGATGCAAACCGGTGGTGGGCTCGTCAAGAATGTAGAGGGTTTTGCCTGTTGAACGCTTGGCCAGCTCCCGCGCAAGCTTTATGCGCTGGGCCTCGCCGCCGGAAAGGGTGACTGATGACTGCCCGAGGCTTATATAGGAGAGCCCGACGTCGGCCAGGGTCTGCAGCCTGTTTTTGACGGGCGGGATATTGGTGAAGAATTCCAGGGCCTCCTGCACGGTCATGGACAGGATATCGGCAATATTTTTGCCGCGGTACCTGATCTGCAGGGATTCACGGTTGTACCTCCGCCCCTTGCAGGCATCACAGGTGATATAGATATCGGGCAGAAAGTGCATGGCTATTTTGATGACCCCGTCTCCTTCGCAGGCCTCACAGCGGCCCCCCTTGAGGTTGAAGCTGAAACGTCCGGGCTTATAGCCCCTGGCGCGGGATTCGGGCAGCCTGGCAAGCAGCTCCCTGATCGGGGTCAGCACGCCTGTATACGTTGCCGGATTGGAACGGGGGGTTCTGCCAATGGGGCTCTGGTCGATATCAATGACCTTGTCAATATGTTCCAGACCGTCCATGGCAGCATAATTCACCCCGGGTCCCCTGCTGCCGGCGCGGACGTGCTGGACAGCGCCCTTATAGAGGGTTTCTATCACCAAAGAGCTTTTGCCGGAACCGGAAACCCCTGTCACACAGGTCATGACACCCAATGGGATGGAAGCGTCAACTGCTTTGAGATTGTTGGCACTGGCTTTTCTGACGGTAATATTTGCCTTTTTTCCCTTTCTGGTTTTCCGCCTTCCTGGGGGCAGCGGGATGCGTAGGCGGTTGGAAAGATATTTGCCGGTAAGGGAGGTTTTGTCCTGCAGCAGCCCTTTAACAGGCCCGCTGTATACTATTTCACCGCCGTGCCTTCCTGCCCCGGGCCCCATGTCAAGGACATAGTCGGCAGCCAGGATGGTATCGGCATCATGTTCAACAACGATTACCGTATTGCCCAGGTCGCGAAGGCTTGCCAGAGTATTTATCAGCCGCTGGTTGTCACGCTGGTGCAGCCCTATACTCGGTTCATCCAGGATATAGAGGACACCGGCCAATCGCGAACCGATCTGGGAGGCAAGGCGAATACGCTGGGCCTCGCCGCCGGACAGCGTGCCGGCCTGCCTGGCCAGGGCAAGGTACCCCAGGCCGACATCCTTGAGAAAAGAAAGGCGGTCGATGATTTCCTTTATCACAGGTGCGGCAATTTTCTTCTCCCTTGTTGAAAATGATATGGCGGGCAGCTCGGCCAGCAGCCGGTCAATACTCATCATGGTCAGCTCATGTATGTTCCAGGGCCCGGTGCGCACGGCCAGGGCCTCAGGTTTTAAGCGCGCCCCATGGCAGGAGGGGCACGGCTGTTCATTCATGAACTCACCCAGTTCTTCACGGATCCTGGCAGAGGTGGTTTCCTGGTATCGCCGGGCCATCTGGGGCAGGATGCCCTCGTATGCTGTCTGGGCGGTCAGGCGCCGCCGCTCCTTGCGGTAACGGAACATGATCTCTTCTTTGCCGGTCCCGTATAAAATAACCTCCTGGGCCTTTGCTGGAAGTTTATGAAAAGGTGTATCAACACTGAATTTATAGTGGGCCGCAAGTGCTGACATCATCTGGCCGGTATAGCTGTCAAGAGACCGGTAACCCCAGGGGGCCAGGGCTCCCTGGCTCAGGCTCAGGCTTTGATCAGGTACGACAAGCTGCGGGTCGAAGAACTGCTTGACCCCCAGGCCGCTGCATTCTGTACAGGCGCCTTTGGGATTATTAAAGGAAAAAAGCTGGGTGGTGAGATCGGGCAGGCTTCTGCCGCATTCAATACAGGCCGCTTTTTCGCTGAAAAGAATCTCCTGGTTTTCGACGGGAAAGTTCGCCAGCAGAAAGCCGTTGGAAAGCTTGACGGCAGTGGTTGCTGAATCTGCCAGGCGCTGCTCCGCCGCGGGTTTGATAACAATCCTGTCAACAACGACTTCAATGGTATGGCGCCTGGTCTTGGCAAGGTGGATTTCCTCATCAAGGTTGACAATATCACCGTTGATCCTCACCCGCACAAATCCTTCCTTGCGGAGGTTGTTGAGCAGATCACGGTGCTCCCCCTTTTTGGCGTCCACAAGGGGGGCCAGCAGCACAACCCTGGTGCCTTCGGGCTGGAGTAAAAGGGCGTTGACCATATCCTCGATGGATTGCGAGCGGATCTCCTTGCCGCAGTCGGGGCAGTGCGGCCTGCCGGCGCGGGCGAACAGCAGCCGCAGATGATCATAAATTTCGGTGATGGTCCCGACGGTTGAACGGGGGTTGCGGCTGGTGGTGCGCTGCTCGATGGAAACCGCCGGTGACAGCCCCTCCAGGGAATCGACATCCGGCTTGTCCATCTGCCCCAGGAACTGCCTGGCATAGGTGGAAAGCGACTCCACATAACGGCGCTGCCCCTCTGCGTAAAGGGTATCAAACGCCAGGGTCGATTTTCCCGAACCGCTTAACCCGGTAAGGAGAACCAGTTTGTTCCTGGGCAGGTCGACCCTGATATTTTTGAGGTTATGCATCCTGGCACCCCGGATGCGAATGTGTTTTGGTTCCATTTTTTATAAAGCGATCAGCATTCAGCGGTCAGCCAGTTCCTTTTAATAATTTGGGTGATCCTTCATAATCTGCATTATTAACTCTTCAACTTCATGAGTCTTGCTGCAAAAAATCCGTCCAGGTCATCCCGGCCGGGCAGGGTGCGAAAATATCCCCGGTCATCGACAAGGCGGGCCCCGGCTTCAGGCAGCAGGCCGGAGCAGTCAGACAGGACAAACTGCGGCTGACCTGCGAGAAATTTCTCTATCACCTCGTCATTTTCTTCCGGCTCTGTTGAGCAGGTCGCATAGATTATCACACCTGCCGGAGCCACCAGCCCGGCAGCCTCTTTCAGTAAACCCAGTTGCTTCTCCTGATACCGGAGGAGGTCTGCAGGTTTCCTGTTCCAGCGGATGTCCGGATGCCGCCGGATGACTCCCAGGCCTGAACACGGGACATCCAGGAGCAGCCTGGCGAATTTCTCGTTATCTTCAGGCAACAGGGCAGCAAGAGTTCCTTCAACAATAGTCACTGCCGCTGCAAGCTGCAAGCGGATCAGGTTCTGCCTGAGCTTTTTAATACGGAGCGCATTTGGCTCAACTGCGACCAGTTTGCTACCCGGCGCCAGCAGTTGCGCCAGGTGGGATGTTTTGCCCCCCAGTCCGGCGCAGGCGTCCAGGTAGGATTTTCCCGGCTCGGGAGTCCCGCACAGCATGGATACCAGCTGGGCCGCTTCGTCCTGTATCTGGAATAATCCCTCGGCAAAGCCGGCAAGTGCGGTTACAGGTCCGTGGTAATCGTCAATCCTTATGGCCAGGGGGCTGAATTTGACTGCTTCGGCATTGAGTCCGTTGTCTGCCAGTTTTTTTAATAATGCGGCCGGGCTGGTCAGGGCTGTGTTCACCCGCAAGCATATGGGCGCCCGGGTGTTGTTCTGCAGGCACATGGACCGGACGCCGTCAGCGCCGTAACGGCGGCGCCAGCGGTCTATGAGCCATTGCGGGTGGCTCAGCAGTGCTGTCTGCGGCAGGGCGGCAACATTGTTTCTATCCGGCGGCCTGGGAATATTGCTCCGTTCGCGATCCACACTCCGCAATATGCCGTTGACAAATCCGGCCACCCACTGCGGCTGCTTCATCTTTTTCAGGGCCTGGACCGTTTCGTTGACAGCAGCCGATGCAGGGATGCGGTCCATAAAAAGGAGCTGAAAAATTCCGGCCATTAAAGCATGCAGGGCCCGGTTGTTAATTTTTGCCAGCGGCTGTTTTGAATATTTTTTTACTACCCAGGCAAGGTAGCCGCGCCAGCGTAGAACCCCGTACACCAGAGAAAAAATTAACTGCCGGTCACGGGGGTCGGCAAGGGCTGCTTTGGCAAGATACCGGTCCATGAGCCGGTCGGCCGGCAGGCGGCTCTCTTCCCACCTGCAGAGGATATCAATGGCTATGTAGCGTGCACTCTGGTTCGTTTTTTTCATACAATATATGCCGGCTTTTCAGAGGGTCATGCAATTTGTTTTGCAGCCGCTTTCACCCCGCAGCCTCCCTGATACCGAGCACAGACGCAAAACGTCCTGTGTGCCTGTCCCTGCGGTAGGAAAAATAATCGTCACTGCAGCAGGTGCAGATCCCGGCAATATGGATGTTTTCCGGCTGCACGCCGGCGGCGCGGAGCTGGTCCCGGCTGATGGCCCAGAAATCAAAATAGTTGGGCCGCACCTGGTAGCTGTGCAATGCAGCAGGAAGTTCAGAACGATAATTGATAAACTCCGCGCAACAGGGGCCGAGGGAGGGGGAAATGGCTGCCAGCAGCGCCGAGGGTTGCGTGGCAAAAGCACGGCCCATGGCTGCGACTGTCCTGGCGATAATTTCCGCCACTGTGCCCCGCCAGCCGGCATGCACAATGGCCACGGCCATATTTTCAGGATCAAAGAGCATAACCGCCTGGCAGTCAGCCTGCTGTATCATCAAGCCCACTCCCGCTATGTTTGTTATTAAGGCATCATAGCCATCAGCCTCGAAGTCTGCTGCAGGCTTCTCAACCAAATGGCAAACCTCAGAGCCATGCACCTGCCTGGCCGAGGCCATATGGTCAATGCCGAGGGCCTGCTTTATCCGGGCCCGGTTCCGCCTGACATTTTCAGGATCATCCCCAAGTCCATGGGAAACATTATTAGAGTCCCAGGGGGAAACACTGACCCCGCCGGTCCTGTTAAATACAGCATGAAATACTGCATCCGGCGGGAAGGCCTGACAATAAAGGGTGTTCCCGCTAATAGTAAAGCCGTTTGTTTCAGGCATGTTCATCAGGATCCAGGAGATATGACTTTATGGTTTTGTCGCGGCGGGAAAGGATGGTGTCACGGCGCCAGTTGCTATCGTCCTGTTGCGGGTAATCGACGATGTAGTGCAGCCCCCTGGATTCCTTGCGGCGAATGCTGCTCTGCACGATGAGTTCCGCCACCAGGGAAATATTGCGCAGTTCCACCAGGTCCGGCGTCAGGAAGTAATCCCTGAAGTGATGCGAGATTTCCCTGAGCATGGGGGCCAGACGTTTTTTGACAAGCCCCAGGCGCCTTTCACTCCGCACGATACCGACATAGTTCCACATCAGCCGCCGGATCTGGTCCCAGTTATGGCTGACAAGGACGTTTTCATTGATCATTTTTGCTTTGCCCGTGGACCATTCCGGGGATTCATGAAATGATGTCTTAAGGATCTTTTCTTTTTCTT
>JAWVYE010000060.1:0-7269 GCA_033722905.1 Desulfobulbales bacterium | reverse complement strand
TTTTAAAGCCTCTGGCCGAGGCATCATACTCCAAAAGTCTGTGGATGGTTGTAGCTTCCCGGCCGCTGGCCTGCGCCAGCCTTTTGGCGGCACGTCCTGTCGGGGCTGCCAGTTTCACGGCAATACCCTTCTGCGCCAGGACAAGGAGCAACGCTTTGAGTATAGTGCTTTTACCGGTACCGGGCCCCCCGGTAATAACCGAAACCTTGTGGCTTAAACACATCTTGATGGCTTCGGCCTGCTCAGGCGCCAGCTCAAGGTGTAATTTGCTGCTGGCCCAGTCCACAGCCCGGCCGGCATCTTTAATATCATAGTGCGGCCTGCCCATGGAGAGCTCAAGCAATTTTGTCGCCGCACCCTTTTCGGCAAAATATATCGGGGTCAGGGCAATATTATCATCATCCACAGCTATTTTATCATCTGCGAGCAGGCTGTTGATCTGCCCTTCAATGAGCTCACGGTCGCTGAACAGGTTTTGCCGCCCTGGTAAACGTTCGCCGTTATCTTTCAGTTTGAGCAGATAGAGTGCCTGCTCAATAAGCTTATCCTTGGGCAGAAAGCAGTGCCCCTCTCCAGCTGACTCATCCAGGGCAAAAAGCAAACCGGCCCGGGCCCTGCGGGGATCATTGGCAGGAACCCCCAGGGAAAGGGCGATTGAGTCAGCTATTCTGAACCCCACTCCCCAGATATCCTCTGCCAGTTGGTACGGGTTGTTTTTAACAACCTGCAGGGCCTTGCGTCCGTATGTTTTGAAAATCTTGACCGCATAGGTTGCGGAAATACCATGCCCCTGAAGAAAAACCATAATTCTGTGGATTTCCTTCTGTTTCTGCCAGGTTGTCTTTATCTGGTCAACCCTGGTCCGCCCCAGGCCGGCTATCTCACTCAGCCTGTCCGGATCATTCTCCAGGATGTCCAGGGTCTGCAAGCCGAAACGGGCAACAATCCTGGCGGCATAGGCCGGCCCGATGCCCTTGATAAGCCCTGAGCCCAGGTAACGCTCTATACCGTTAAGGGTGTTGGGTTTTACTATTTCATAATTTTGCAGCTTGAATTGTCTGCCGTAGCGGGAATCGGTGACCCAGCTACCTGTAAGGGAAAGGGTGGAACCTACAGGTACGCCGGATAAAAAACCGACAACGGTGATTATTTTTTTTTCTTTTGTGTCGTCAAGAAGGCGGGCGACAGTATAGCCGTTCTCCTCGTTGTGAAAGGTGATCCGGTCAAGAATGCCCTGGATCGTAATGCTTGGCTCTGCCGGTTTTTCCGGAAACGGTTGCTCTGGCATGGGCAATACGCTTTATACTGCCATGAAAATATCATTCACATGACAGAATTTTGACATTTACAGGTGTTATTTATGCATCCCTATCCTGCCTGCGGTTGAAAGCAACCGCATCACGGTACTTCATGCCGCTGCCCCCGAAAATATCAAGGCTGCTGCCCACGGTAACATCCAGCCTGCCTTTGCCAAGCTCCAGGAGGCGCTGAAAATCCTGCAGGTCGCGCACTCCACCGGCATAGGTGGTAGGCAGCGGGGACCAGGCAGCCAGATTTTCCGCCAGGTCTTCGGCTATGCCCTGGCACTTGCCTTCAACATCAGCAGCGTGAATTAAAAATTCGCAACAGAACCGGGAGAAATAGGCAAGGGTCTCAGGGCTGATTGCAGTGGAGGTGAACTTCTGCCAGCGGTCTGTAACCACATAATAGGTATCGCCTTTTTTTCTGCAGCTCAGATCAATGACCAGTTTATCGCGGCCGACCAGGCTCTGCATCTCCGCAAGCCGCTCGGTCAGGATCTTGCCATCCTTAAAAACATAGGAAGTGACGATTACGGCAGCAGCACCCTGATCGAGCCAGTAAACTGCATTATCCGGGGTTATGCCGCCTCCTGCCTGCAGACCCTGGGGAAAGGCCCGGAATGCCTCCCTGGCCGCATCCTCATTACCGGGCCCCAGCATGATAACATGCCCGCCGTAGAGATTGTCATGCCTGTACATCCTGGCGTAATACCCGGAAGAAAACTCCGAGGTAAAATTCGTCCTGAGCGTTTCCGGGTTTTCCGTGCTCAAGGTTGAGCCCACAATTTGCTTTACCTTGCCATTGTGCAAATCTATACAGGGCCTGAATTTCATAACAGTTCCAGTTCAGCCGAATGAAACGGATCAGGCCTCCTTGACCATCATCGTGGAGGGATCCAGGTTGAGGTTCTTGCCGGCAGCGGAGTCATATTCATCCTTTATGATATTCAGGATAATGGCTTCCTTTTCCGGCTGCAGAATAATTACCGTATCAAACAAACCGTCCACCTCGTGGCAGGGAGCAGGCACCCCGGCGGCGCTCACCCGGTCATCCTCGCGGTGACGCAGGGCAGAAAACCAGCCCTGTACGTTCATGGCAGCCATCATTTCCTTCAGGTCCATCACAGCATCATAGTCGGCCTGCGCGAAATCATAGCCATCAACCACAACGATATCAGGCCTGAAAATATTCTGATACACCAGGTCATTGAGGCGCTCTTCAAGTTTAGGCCTGCTGAAAGCTGACTCTTTAAATGTCATAATCATACGGTTGCGCATAAGCTCGCCTTCAACTTCAGCAGCATTTTCAAGCTGAAAGCCTTCGGCTAAATATTTGAAAATATCCTCATACCAGGCTTTCGCCTTTTCAAGCCCTTCGCCAATGCTGACATGCAGCACCTTCTGGCCCCGCAGCATACTGTCCATGGCAATCTGCACCAGAATCGCTGTTTTTCCCAATCCGGCCCGGGCCATTACCAGACCCATACGGTGATCCGGCAGCGACTCGGATGACAGCGGATTGAGAACACCTAAGGGGTTGTTTTTTATTAAATCCTCTTTCAACATAATTAAACTCCTGAAACCTTATAATTAAAGACTGACATCTATGATTTTTGCTTTTCAGCCTGATATGCTTTGATTATTTCCTCGGAAACGGACTTCGGTACCTGTTTGTAGGTTGCAAACTCCATGGTGAACTCCGCCTTACCCTGGGTCAGTGACCTGAGTACTGTTGAGTAGCCGAACATCTCTGATAAGGGCACCTCGGCCTCAACCGAGGTATAATTGGCCTCTTCGACTGTACCGACAATGATTCCGCGTCTCTGGTTCAAGCTGCCCATTACCGCCCCCTGGAACTCTGAGGGGCCCTCAACCGCAACTTTCATGATAGGCTCTAAAATAACCGGGTTGGCCTTCTGGTAACCTTCCTTGAAGGCGCCGATTGCAGCAAGCTGGAAAGCCACATCAGATGAGTCAACCGCATGGGAGGAACCATCATTGATGGTCATGCGGATGCCGGTAATCTGGGCTCCCGCCAGTGTGCCTTTTTCCAGACTCTTCTGGAAGCCCTTGTCACAGGATGAGATAAATTCCCTGGGTATCGCCCCCCCGACAATATTGTCGACAAATTCGTATTCCTGGTCCTCCGAGGGCTCCATAAAGCCCGCCACCCTGCCGAACTGGCCTGAACCGCCTGTCTGCTTCTTATGGGTGTAATTAAACTCGGCCATCCTGGTGATTGTTTCCCGGTAGGCGACCTGGGGCTGTCCCACCTGGACTTCGGCATTATATTCGCGCTTCATGCGCTCGATATAGACCTCAAGGTGCAGTTCCCCCATGCCTGAAATAATTGTCTCATTGGTCTCATGGTCAACATAGGTCCTGAATGTCGGGTCCTCCTTAGTGAACCGGTTCAGGGCCTTTGACATATTGCCCTGGGCCTTGTTGTCCACCGGCAGTATTGCCAGGGAAATAACCGGCTCCGGCACATGCATGGAGCTCATGGAAACCGAAATATCCGGGGAAGTAAAGGTATCCCCGGAGGCGCAGTCAATACCGAAAAGGGCGACAATATCACCGGCAGCAGCTTCTTCAATGTCCTCCATATCATCCGAATGCATCCGGACCAGGCGGCCGACTTTGACCTTTTTTCCATCGCGGCTGTTAATGATAGTATCTCCCTTTTTCAGGGTCCCCTGGTATATCCTGATATAGGTCAACTGCCCATAGCGCCCGTCTTCAAGCTTGAAGGCCAGTGAAATGAGGGGGGCTTCGGCAGCAGAAATCAGGGTAATTTCTTTTTCATCATTATTGAGATCCAGGGCTGTATTTTCAATGTCATTAGGGGTTGGAAGATAAGCGGTGACCGCATCAAGCATGGGCTGGACCCCCTTGTTCTTGTAGGCCGATCCAATAAAGACAGGAACCAGCTCCAGATTCAGTGTGCCTTCCCGTACCGCTTTATGGATCATTTCTTCTGTGGGTGTACCTTCGAGAATTGCCTCCATCAGTTCCTCTGAATACATTGAAGCGGCATCAAGGAGCTCTTCCCTTTTTGCCTCCGCCTCTGCAAGCAGTTCACCCGGAATCTCGGCCTCTCTGATCTCCTCGCCGTTCTCGCCTTCGAAGTAGATGGCTTTCATGCTTACCAGATCAATGACTCCCTGCAAATCGGCTTCAAGGCCGATTGGCAGTTGCATCATTACCGCGTTAAGGTCCAGTTTCTCTCTAACCTGCTGGGCCACCCTGAAAGGATTGGCTCCGGTGCGGTCACACTTGTTGATAAAAACTATGCGGGGCACCCTGTAACGTGTCATCTGGCGGTTGACCGTTATGCTCTGGGACTGGACGCCACCCACTGAACATAATATGAGCACGGCACCGTCAAGCACCCTGAGAGCTCTTTCAACCTCAATGGTGAAATCGACATGGCCCGGGGTATCAATAATATTGATGGCATGCCCTTTCCAGTTGCAATAGGTTGCAGCCGACTGGATGGTTATCCCCCTTTCCTTTTCCAATTCCATGGAATCCATTTTGGCCCCGACACCGTCCTTGCCCCGCACTTCATGAATTGCGTGTATTCTTTGAGTGTAAAAAAGAATCCGCTCTGTGAGGGTGGTCTTTCCGGAGTCAATATGAGCGCTGATTCCGATATTTCGTAATTTGTCAACATTCACTGTCATTGTAACTTCCTCAAACTATTGATAATACCTGGGTAGCATATTTCCACCCAAAAAACATCTCTTTAATTGTTATAACCTGTTTCATCCCTGAACATATTCTAGGCAAAAAAAATAACCCGCCGTCCGCTGCATATTCAGTGGCAGCAGTGGCCAGATTCAATTCTGTCCTCAATAATAATGAGCGGAAAGAAGAGGCCGCCCCCAGAGCCTGGATTATCGCAAGCATCAGCCTGTTAGGCAGCCAGTTGATCTAACTCTAAAATACCTCTGTTCAAGGAAATGATCCTCTGTGTGCGCGTGCGGTATACACGTTCACTGTCTTCCTGTCAAGCAAAAACAACATAACCAGCCTGATATGTCCCCGGGAAACAGCCATATTCCTGGAATAAAAAAGGAGCTGCAGGCTAAGTGCAGCTCCTCTGCCATACTATGGTGCCGAGACCAGGATTCGAACCAGGGACACTCGGATTTTCAGTCCGATGCTCTACCGACTGAGCTATCTCGGCGCCAGCCAAATCGGAGTGGCAACTATATGGAAGGATAAATTCATTGTCAAGTCATTTCTGCTGACACAACCCTGGTCTGCGCCAACCTGTCATGCCATGCACAATGGTCCTTGTCAACGGCCGTCCAGAGAAAGCCCGCAGCCAATGGAAATAATGACAAAATATATCCCGCCCAGCGCAAAAAGGCAACTGCAGGCGGGATGAGCTCTCTACCGGTTGAGACCACCCTGATGCCCATGATCATTTTGCCGATTGTCTGTCCTGTCCAGGAATGAAGCGATATGTAATAAACCATGTGCAGAAAAACAAAACTGGCAAAGAAGAGCACCAGATAACCGGAAGCAAAAGAGAGATCAACCACATCCTCAATGTGGACCAGATCGTTGAACAGCCGGCCGGTTGTCAGGAAAAAGACAAAGAAGTGGATTATTGCAAGAAGTGCGGAATCAATGGCGAAAGCCACTGCCCTGGCCCCAAAGGTTGGGTAGGAAGACGGGGTCATTGCGGATGTCGATAAAGCAAAAGTCTGTTACTTGTTTCTCCTCATAAGAACGGGCGCTGCAAAGTTATCAAAGCAGGATATTCTCTACTTATCATTATCCATATCCTCTATGAAATCCTCGAGGTCAAACTCCAGCCCCCCCTCTTCTTCATCATCGACGACGCCCATGAAATCAAGTTCCTCAAAAGATTCTTCAACCTTTTTGGAAGGCGCTTCCAGTTCATCCCCGGCTTCTTCCTCAAGGCTGATATCAGCAGCTTCTTCAGGGCCAGCATCAATACTGACTACATCTTCCGCTTCGGATGCAATGTCTACAGCTTCAGCAGACTCTGCCTCCATGGTGCCGAGACCCTCTTCTGCTTCGGCCTCAGCCAGGGTAATGTCAACGGCTCCTTCCTCATCTTCAAAGGAAAAATCAACATCCTCCTGCGGCCCCGCCATGTCAAGCACTTCTTCCTCAACACCTTCATCCTCCATGGAAAAGTCAATCGCATCATCAATTTCTGTTTCCATGGCGTGCTCTTCCAGGGATTCCTTCTTGTCAGCATAGGTCGCCAGGGCGCCGCTCAGAAACATAGGGGTTTCAACTTTAATGGAAGTGCCCTGCAACTCCGAGGCCACATCGGCAATATCCTTTCCGCACTTAGCGCAGGCCATCAGATGATCAAAAGAAATAAAGCCGCATTTGGTACAACGCATCGCCAGATTCCTCTGTTAGATTTTTTTGTAATAGATGTATAGAGTGTATTTTTTCAAGTTTAAGGGGTGCAAAACGTAAACTTGAAATCAAATACTACCATACACATTCTCAATTTGCATGCAATAACTATGACAAACTCGCTACTTTATATTAAAAAACAAAATATAATAAAGACCCTGCACATAATTTTTGCAACTTTTTATGGAATGGCGCCGGCATGTCAATGAACTGCTTTGGATATATTTATCAATGATTTCAAAATTTTAGAATAATCAGGCTATTGATGTCTGTGCAGTTGTTTCTTCGTTGTCGCCGGCGTTACATTTCCAGACCCGGGTATTGTCTGTCGATGCTGCCGCACATAAAATCTATAATAACATCATCTAAGCCGGTTTTCATGCCAAGTCAGTTTACGTAATTGCTTGCCCCGGCTCAACTTTTGTCAAAAAGGTTTACGTTATTTATAGAAAATCCAGCCATGCTGATGTTATCCTGAAAAATAAAACTCTGGAGGATTAATAATGAACCGGGCATTAGATTTTATTTTCAACAGAAGGAGTGTGCGCCAATATAC
>JAWVYE010000059.1:0-7282 GCA_033722905.1 Desulfobulbales bacterium | reverse complement strand
GGACCCCGAAGTGGAAAAAAACCAGGTGGCCAAGCTGGCCGGGGTGAAAAACAACAGGAACAGCGGCCAGGTTTCAGAACTGCTGGCGGCGCTGGAAACTGCCGCCAGGGGCAGCGAAAATCTCATGCCGTATATTTACGACTGTGTCAAAGAGTACGCAACCCTCGGAGAAATCTGCAACGTGTTGCGAAAAGTTTTTGGCGAATACAAAGATAGAGGATAAAATATGCTGCAAAAGATTGATCATTTAGGTATTGCCGTGCGGTCCATCGCCGACGCAAGAACATTTTTTGAAAAGGTTCTCGGCCTGCCGTGCGAGGGTGAAGAGACCGTAGAATCGCAAAAGGTAAAAACAGCTTTTTTTGCTGTGGGAGAAGTTCATATTGAACTGCTGGAGCCAACGTCCGAGGATAGCGCCATAGCCAAATTCCTGGAAAAGAACGGCGAAGGCATTCACCATGTGGCATACAGGACAGATGACATCAAGGGCCAGATCAAACAGGCGCAGGAGGGCGGCTGCCGCCTTATCCACGAGACCCCCATTGAGGGTGCCGGCGGCAAACTGGTGGCATTCCTGCACCCAAAATCCACCCACGGTGTCTTAATGGAGTTCTGTGCTGAAAAAGGGTGAAATCCCCCTATCTGTCCAGACAGGATTTGCAACAAAACGCAGGGGAGAAATTATGAGTAGCGATTTTGACAAGCTTTTAAAAATGCGGAACCTGGCCCGTCTGGGCGGTGGCCAGGACCGTATCGACAAGCAGCATGCCAAGGGCAGAATGACAGCCCGCGAGAGGATTGAGATGCTGCTTGATGACGGCAGCTTCGAAGAGTTTGATATGTTCAAGACCCATCGCTGCACCCAGTTCGGCATGGAAGGCAAGGAGTTTCTCGGTGACGGAGTCATAACCGGCTATGGCACCATAAATGGCCGTGTAGTCTATGTTTTTTCCCAGGATTTCACCGTGTTCGGCGGCTCCCTTTCAGAGACCTTTGCCGAAAAAGTTTGCAAAATCATGGACCTTGCCATGAAAAACGGGGCTCCCGTCATCGGCATGAACGACTCCGGCGGCGCCAGAATCCAGGAAGGGATTGAGAGCTTGGCCGGCTATACGGATATTTTTCTGCGCAATGTCATGAGTTCGGGTGTTATTCCCCAGATTTCCGCAATTTTCGGCCCCTGTGCCGGTGGCGCCGTGTATTCCCCCGCCTTAACCGATTTTTCCATCATGGTTAAGAACAACAGCTATATGTTTCTCACCGGCCCCAAGGTGGTTAAATCGGTCACCCATGAAGATGTGACGGTCGAGGAACTTGGCGGTGCCACGGTCCATGCCACCAAAAGCGGTGTCATCCATTACGCGGCCGAATCAGGTGCAGATGCCATTGAATACATAAAAAAACTCCTTTCCTATATGCCCCAGAACAACATGGAAAGCCCGCCTGTTATTGACTGTGATGATCCCCCCGAGCGGATGGACGACTCTCTGAACGAGATAATCCCCGATAATCCCAATGTCTCCTATGATATGAAGCAGGTCATCCAGAGGACCGTTGATAACGGTGATTTTCTCGAAATCCAGGCTGAGTTCGCCCCCAACCTGGTTATCGGCTTTGCCCGCTATGACGGTCAACCTGTCGGTATCGTCGCCAACCAGTCGGAGTATCTGGCAGGAGTTCTTGACATTGATTCTTCAGTCAAGGGCGCCAGGTTTGTCCGCTTTTGCGATTGCTTTAACATCCCCATCGTCACCTTTGTCGATGTTCCAGGGTTTCTGCCCGGCACTGTCCAGGAATATGGCGGTGTTATCAGGAACGGCGCCAAGATGCTTTATGCCTTTGCCGAAGCCACTATTCCCAAAGTTACGGTTATTACCCGTAAGGCTTACGGGGGGGCATACTGCGTCATGTCTTCCAAACACCTGCGGGGAGACATCAACTATGCCTGGCCCACTGCCGAAATTGCCGTAATGGGCGCCAAGGGAGCCGTAGAGGTTTTATATGGCCGCGAGGCTAAAAATGCCGATAATCCCCAGGGTTTCCTGGAACAGAAGGAGCAGGAATACGCTGATGCAGTGGTCAATCCCTTCGTGGCCGCTAAACGCGGCTATATTGATGACATCATCGAGCCGGCTAGAACCCGCTTTCGGATTATCAAGGCCTTGCAGCTCTTGAAAAACAAGAGAGACACCAATCCCATGAAAAAGCATGGCACTATACCGTTATAGGCAGCAATACTTCACATTTCCGGCACAGGAGAACATTTATGGCTGTAAAAATTCTCATAAAACGATCCATTGGACAGGAGGTGGCCCCTGTTGTGCGCCCGTTGATTGTTGAACTCAGGGCCCATGCCATGAAGCAGCCCGGTTACATCAGCGGCGAAACTTTAAAGTGTATCGACAGGCCTGGCGAGTATCTGGTTATCAGTACCTGGCAGTCCCTTGCTGAATGGGACAACTGGCTCAACAGCCAGGAACGTAAAATACTCGAAGAAAAGATCGATTCAATTACCGGCAAGAGCACGGAATACACGACGTATGTCCAGCTCGGCAATTAGATACGTCAGGCCACAGCCCTCCCATGGCGGATAACAAAAAGAAAATTGCCGCAATAACTGCGGTGCTTTATTACTTGCAGGCTGAAGAGGAGGCTGCCAAGTCTGCATTGGTCTCCAGGGGACCTGTTGCAAGTGCGACTGAAGGTTTCTGGAATTTCAGCGGCCGTCAATCGCAAATGATGTTGCGCAGCATGGCCCAGATGCGACTTTTTCCAGGCTGGAAAGGTTAAACAAACATAGCAAATAGGAAGACAACAATGAGCAGCGACATTATTGTAGAAAGCACCAGGATGGATTATAGCAAAGATCGCCCGCAGGCGAAAAAACCGGTCAGGGTTATGGATTTAACTTTGCGTGACGGCCATCAGTCCCTTTTTGCCACCAGAGGCAGGACTGAAGACATGATCCCGGTTGCCGAGCTGATGGACGAGGTCGGATTCTGGGCCCTGGAAACCTGGGGCGGTGCGACTTTTGACGCCATGCACCGCTTTTTGAATGAAGACCCATGGGAAAGAATAAGGACTCTGAAAAAGTATGCTAAAAAAACCCCTTTTTCAATGCTGCTTCGCGCCCAAAACCTTGTGGGATACCGGAATTACGCCGATGATGTTGCCGAGGCCTTTGTTGACCGTGCGGCTGCCAACGGCATGGATGTGTTCAGGACCTTTGATGCCTTAAACGATTACCGCAACTTTGAAACCGTTGTCAAAGGGATAAAAAAAGCCGGCAAGCATTTTCAGGGCTGCATCTGTTATACCATGACCGAACCACGCATGGGCGGCGATGTCTACAACCTGGACTACTATGTAGCAAAGGCCAAAGAACTGGAGGCAATGGGAGCCGACAGTATCTGTGTGAAAGACATGGCCGGGCTCATGGCTCCCTATGATGCCTTCCCGCTCTTCAAGGCGTTGAAGCAGGCGGTCAAGCCGCCACTCCACCTGCACAGTCACTTCACATCCGGCATGGCCCCCATGACCCATCTTAAGGCGATAGAAGCCGGCGTTGATATCGTCGATACCTGCATGTCGCCTTATGCCTACCGGACATCGCACCCAGCGGTAGAGCCCATGGTTATGGCCCTGCTCGGCACCAACAGGGACACAGGTTTTGATATAACTCTTTTGGCCCGGATCAATGAGATATTTGAAAAGGAGATAGTGCCCAAATACAGGCATCTGCTGGCTGATAATAAGATGTCTATTATTGATATCAATGTGCTGCTGCACCAGACGCCGGGAGGTATGCTGTCAAACCTGGTGAACCAGCTGCGGGAAATGGACGCCCTGGATAAAATCGACCAGGTATACCAGGAACTTCCCAAGGTCAGAAAAGACCTCGGCCAGATTCCTCTGGTTACGCCGACGAGCCAGATAGTCGGCACCCAGACTGTCAACAACGTATTGTTTGATGAGGGTGATGAACGCTACAAGATGATAACCGGCCAGGTTAAGGACCTGTGCTATGGGCTTTACGGTAAAACAGCCGTGCCTATCAACCCGGAAGTGCAGAAAAAGGCCCTGAAGGGATACCCGCGGGGCGAGGACCCCATTACCTGCCGGCCCGCCGAAGTTCTGGAACCGGAACTCGATAAGGCCAAAGAAGAGGTTAAGGAATTGGCCAAAGACATTGATGATGTTCTGATCTATGCCCTTTATCCGGTCACCGGCAAAAGATTCCTTAAATGGAAATATGGCCTGGAGCCGGTACCCCCTGAAGTCAAACCCAGGACCATGGCCGATGTCCAAGCTGACAAAGAACTCATCGAAAAAGCCATGGCCGGTAAACTTATAGAGAAAAAGGAAAAAATCGTTCCTGAAATGGGTGAGAATCTGCGGAAGTTCAATGTCCTGGTTGATGGTGAGTATTTTGCCGTTGAGGTTGAAGATCCCCAAAGAGCAACGGGCCTACCCTTCGGCAGCCAGACAGGGCCGAGACCGGCTCCTGTTTCTGTGCATGCCTCCCCGGCCCCGGCAAAAACCCCGCCACCTGCACCTGCTGAACCTGCAGCCGCCGCTATTGACGAAAAAGGCGGGACCCCGCTCAGCGCGCCAATGCCCGGTATGATCGTCGGGATAGAAAAAAATGAGGGCGATACGGTTAACGAGGGAGAGACCATCCTCATCCTTGAGGCCATGAAAATGGAAAATGCTCTACCTTCCCCCATCAGCGGCACTATCAGCAAGATAAGCCTCAATGTGGGTGATCATGTGGCAAAAAATGACATTCTCTGCATGATTGTACCCTGAACCGGGACCAAACCACCAGGGAAAACCAACTGCCAGGATTTTACCGGGCCGGGCAGCAGTAAAGCGGCTTTTATTTCAAAAGAGATTTCACACCCCGGCCTGCAACTATCTGTGCCTTGGTGACATACTCCTCGTGATTTTTTTCTATGTCTGAGAGCTCATAGTAATAATTGACCATAATGCCATGGGAACGCTTGAGCCCCATTTTCGAAAGGTCTGCCAGCCAGTTTATCCGTTCGAGCCTGGCTCCATTGGACAGGTGAAAATTGGCGACCGGATCAAGGGCCCGGCTGCCTCTTTTCTCTTCAAGCAGGTAGTGCACGCAAAGTCTGCTTAGGATTGGCCTGAAGATCTCAGCAGTGGCACTGTCGGTGTACCATTCAGATTTCAGGGTCTCTGCAAGCTGCAGGGCGCCATTTTCGCAGGCAAAATGATCTTTGAGCAAAGCGACCTCCTTGGGCCGCAATATACTCTCATCACCAGCGGCAAGTATGGGGCTGAGCCATTTCTGGAAGCCTGGCACAGGGGAGAGTGTGGCAAAATGCTTCAGGTTGCCGAACTCGTTTGAAAGTTCCTGGACCACGGTCTTAATCAAAAAGTTGCCAAGGTTAATGCCTGCCAGGCCGGGCTGGGTATTGGAAATAGAATAAAAAATAGCGGTACTGGCCTTCTCCGGTTCGGTTTTTTCATCTTCCTTATTCAGCAGTTCCTGGATATTCGAACTCAGCTTATTGACCAGGGCCACCTCCACAAAAATCAAGGGTTCAGCCGGCATCTTATTGTGAAAAAAGGCATAGCAAAGCCTGTTCGAATCGAGCCTGCTGCGCAGGTCCCCCCATGAACGGATCTCATGGACCGCCTCGTATTCGATCAGTTTTTCCAGCAGGGCGGCGGGTGAATTCCAGGTTATTTCCTGGAGGTCAAGCATGCCGATGTCAAACCAGGCAGCAAGAAGCTCTTTTATGTCCAGGGCAAGTTTGTAGAGTCTCTGGTCCTCTTTGACCCTGGCCAGGAGAGTTGCCCGCATATCAATCAACAGCTTCAGGCCGTTGGGAAGCGACGAAAACTGCTTGAGAAGAATTATTCTCGGAGGGGTAAGGGCATTTTTCAGGTCAATTTCAGCAGCAATGGCCTCTTTCTGGTTTTGGGCCTCTGCCAGTTCCTTGATCTTTTCAGCCAGAGCTTGACGGTCTATATCAAAATCATGGGCCAGGATATCATGAAATGTTTCCCTGCCTTTTTCTGAGATATGAAAATAAACCGCACCGAGCTCAACAGTCCTGGCCCGGGCCGAGACATCTCCCCCTTTGGCATAAATGCAATCATGGATAAGATGGCGCAGGTGGTCTCTGTCTTCATAGCGCGGATCCAGTCCTTCGGTTTTTTTCAGGGCTTTCCGGGCCATACCGATTATGCCGGCCCAGGCCTTCTTGAATTCTCCCCTGGTAAGCCTGTTGACAATTTCCGATTTTAGTTCTGTTTCATCCTGGATATCAGCCATTTGGGCAGCCTTTTGAAGAAAATTGATGGAGATTTTGCAACAGAGTGTACTTCCACGCTGTACATGCGCTCATGAAAAAATAAACACCTGACAAACGTGCCCTGCAATACCAACACATCATAATACTATAAAATACCATATTTTGGCATGATTTTGCTGCCGGGACATTACAATCCTCTCCTCCGGCAAAACATTGCGGGCCTCCTGATCAGGCAATGACCTTCAAACAATAAATATTTCCCAACTCTTCCTATGACAGCAAAACATCGCAAGGGTGTATCAATCTTTGACTTCCTTTTCATGGTATGATATTGAATCAGTAATTATTATTGAAAAGCAGCAAGTGAACTTAACCCGGGAAAATATTTATGGATTTTTCATTTGACCACATCGGTTTTGCCAATCTTTTCGGCAATGGCAACAATTATGTAGCTTTCAGTATCATGGGGATGCTGATTGTATTTGCCGGTCTGTCCTTCATCACCATATACATTACATTACTCCCAAAAATTCTTAATTTGCCCAACCTGATAAATGCAGACCGCAAAGAGAAAAAAGAGCAAGCCGGGGCTGAATTAACTGAAGCAAAAGACTACGAACTGCTATTAGCCATTACAGTAGCCCTGCATCTTGATCAGGCCGGCAGCAGCAATGAAAAAATTACCTGGAAGCGTTCCCCGGCCATTGATTCTGCCTGGTTGACCGCCGGCAGGATGAGAGGTATTGCCCTTCGCACGCAACTGCCAGACCGCAGAATCTAAGAGGGAATATCATGCGAAAATATGACCTGAGCATAAACAACAACAGCTACGAAGTTGTTGTAAAAAAGGTTACCGAAACAGAGGCCCTGGTTGAGGTCAATGGTCAGGAGCATACCGTTGCCATCAATCAGATCGAAAGGCTCGTTCTACCGGAGACCGTCCCGAAACCCTCCCCTAAACCCGCTCCAGGCCCAAGTGTATCACATGCAGC
>JAWVYE010000058.1:0-7286 GCA_033722905.1 Desulfobulbales bacterium | reverse complement strand
CGATAACCGAGGGACTGCATGGTTTTCAGACTTTTGTCAAATCCCATGGCCAGGAGTTTTTCAACTTCTGCAAGAAGTCCCTGTTCCGCCATGAGCCGCACCCTCTGATCAATACGTTCATACAGTTCCTGCCGTGGCCTGCTCAGGCCGATCTTAAGGGCTTGATAATTATGTCTACGTTTATTCATTTGTTTCGCCAGGTGTTGGGACCAGGGTTTTCCTGTTGCGTAAAAAACTTCAAGGCCGCGCAGCACTCTCTGGCTATCGTTTGGATGGATACGCTCTGCTGATTCAGCATCTAAACGGGCAAGCTCCCGGTGCAGGGCTTCGTTGCCCTCTGCTGCAAGTCTTTGACGAAGGCTCTGTCTGATTGACAATTTCTCATTTTTTTCCGCAGCCGCAAATCCATTTGCAATATGTGCTTTTTCAGCAAATACGCCCTCGAGTAAACCCTTTAAATAAAGGCCGGTGCCGCCTGCCAGTAAAGGGATGTTCCCATGGTCGGCAATTGCCTGTATTGCCGCCTCTGCATCATGGATAAATCTGCCCAGAGTATATATTTCATCAGGGTTGACAATATCGACAAGGTAATGCTTGATGCGCGCCAGTTCTGCCGGTGTCGGCTTGGCAGTACCGATATCCATGTATCGGTGCACCTGCATGGAATCAACACTTATGATCTCACAGGAGAACCTTTCAGCTATCTGCAGGGAAAGTTCGGTCTTGCCGACCGCTGTCGGACCACACAGAATAACAAGTTTTTGTGATGCTTTACGCACAGGTGATGACATGGGAAGTTCAGTCCAGGGTTATGCGATCAACCAGTCTGGAAAATTTTTTCGGACCGATACCGTTTATCTGGAGCAGTTCTTTCTTGGATCTGAAAGGGCCGTGCTGGTCTCTTCTCAACTTTATCTTTGCAGCCAATACAGGACCAATGCCCGGCAATGAGGTCAGGATGTTTTCATCGGCCCGGTTAATGGGAATTTCCAGAAAGAAAATGTCCGCCACTTCAGGGGGCAGGTTTGCAGACTTCAGAATCCCGGTCTGATATTGCACGGCAGATATTACGGAATTGGCAGCAGAGTTTTTCTCCAGAAGTGAAGCAATATCAGCAAAATCATTTTTCAGCTGGCCGGGTGTAAGATGGTGAAGTCCTGTGGGAATTTCCGGGAAACCAGCAAACCAGAGATATTTTTCTGAAAAGGTATTTGGAACCGGTGCGGGATTTTTTTGCAGGGTATGGCGATGGCCGGGAAATAAATTCAGGGCGACAAGGAAAAGTGCCAGGACAAGAAAAACCATGTTTCTGTCCGGTACGTTCTTTTCACATAATTGCTCTGATGAATAAAAAGTTTTTTTCTCTTTATTCTTGTTTTTTTTCATCCTTCATGAGTTTGTAGGTGATGGAATCAACGAGCGCCTGCCAGCTGGCATCGAGAATGTCGTGGGAAACCCCCACGGTACCCCATTCTGAGTCCTGGTCGCGGGATTGAATAAGAACGCGCACCTTGGCTCCTGTGCCATGTTCGCCGGCAAGAACCCTGACT
This sequence comes from Desulfobulbales bacterium, assembly GCA_033722905.1. GTDB lineage: Bacteria > Desulfobacterota > Desulfobulbia > Desulfobulbales > BM004 > BM004. Next base: position 5,736 of record JAWVYE010000058.1, on the reverse strand, counting down.
TTGTAATCGGCCAATTCCATGTCTTTCAGGTTAGGATAAAATCTTGTTAACGCTTTACGCAGGGCCTTGTCCAGGGCGTTCACAGGTCCGTCTCCAAGGGCAGCGGTATGGACCTCTCCGGCGCTTTCCACCACAATGCGAATGGTTGCCTCATCCTGGGAGGGCTCATCCATGCTGGGCTTCTGGCTGATAACCCTGTATCCCTTCAGGTCAAAGTAATGGTGCCTGGTGCCCAGCGCCTTGCGCATCAGGAGTTCAAAAGAGGCCTCGGCACCCTCATACTGAAATCCCTGATTTTCCAGGTCCTTGAGTTCTTTGACAATACTGCTGACCACAGGATCTGTGCTGTCAAGGTTGAGACCGAATTTTTTTGCCTTGTAGAGAACATTGCTTTTACCGGACTGGTCGGAAATCAGAATGCGTCTGACGTTCCCTACTCTTTCCGGTTCTATGTGTTCATAGGTAATGGGATTGCGCTCAACGGCCTGGACATGGACACCTCCCTTGTGGGCAAAGGCAGAACGGCCCACATAGGGTTGGTATTTGTTATGCGGCAGGTTTGCAAGTTCATTGACAAACCTGGCTGTTTCATGAAGACGATCCAGATTTTTCCCGGCATTGAGCTGGCATTTCATCTTGATAACCAGACCGGGAATGATGGAGGTAAGATTGGCATTGCCGCATCTTTCGCCAAAGCCGTTTATGGTCCCCTGGACATGCGTTATACCTTCTGAGACTGCCACGAGGGAGTTCCCTACTGCTGTTTCCGAGTCATTATGGGCATGTATCCCCAGGGGTGTTGTCTGGCCCTTGGCGGCAAGATGCTGCTTTACCCGGGCAATAATATCCGGGAGTTCGTTGGGCAGTGTCCCGCCGTTGGTGTCACAGAGCACCAGGCATTGTGCCCCGCCTTCCACGGCCTTATCAAGAGTAGCCAATGCATATTCGGCATTCTGCTTAAAGCCGTCGAAAAAATGTTCCGCATCATAAAAGAGATGTTCAACATGGGGTTTCAGGTAATGCAGGGATTCGACAATGATGGTGAGGTTGTCCTCAAGTTTGATGCGCAACGCGTCCCTGACATGTACATCCCAGGTCTTTCCGAAAATAGTTATGCCGGGAGTTTTTGCTGCAATCAAGGCCTGCAGGTTTGGGTCCTGGTCAACCGGTTTGTTAAAATTTCTCGTGGAGCCGAAGGCGGTCAGTTTTGCATGCTTCAGAGTATGATTCTGCATGCTCGCAAAAAACTCAACTGCACTTGGGTTGGAACCCGGCCAGCCGCCTTCAATGAAATCAATGCCGAGTTCATCCAGTTTCAGGCTGATACGCACCCTGTCCTCAACCGAGAGGTTGAAATTCTCAGCCTGAGTGCCGTCCCGCAATGTCGTATCGTATACTTCTATCATGTTATTCATAGGAGTTTGCCTATGTAAAAGATTACTGGATATCTTCCTGCTCCAGGGCGAAGGCATCATGGAGCGCCCTGACCGCAAGTTCGGTGTATTTTTCTTCAATAACACATGAAACTTTTATTTCAGAGGTGCTGATCATCATGATATTTATCCCCTCATTGGCCAAAACGTGAAACATGGTGGATGCAATACCTGAATGGTTGCGCATACCGACTCCCACAATGGAAACCTTGGCAATATTGTCAGCACTGCTGACATCTTCAGCACCAATTTCCGCGGCAATGTTTTTTAACAGTTGCAGGGCCTTGTGATAGTCAGTGCGGGGCACCGTGAAGGTCAGATCAGTCAAATCCCCTGCCCTGGTATTCTGAATGATCATATCAACAACTATGCCCGCATCGGAAATCGGCATAAAGATTGTTGAGGCTATACCGGGTTTGTCAGGCACCTTGGAAATGGTGAGCCTGGCTTCGTTCTTACTGTAGGTAACTCCGGAAACCAGCATTGATTCCATCGCTTTATCCTCCTCAACCACCCATGTTCCCTGGCTTTCAACAAATGTTGAGCGGACATGAAGCGGAACTTTATAGCGTTTTGCCAAACCTACCGATCTTATATCAAGCACTTTGGCTCCCAGGCTTGCTAATTCAAGCATTTCATCATAGGAGATACGTTCTATTTTCCGGGCTGAAGGGCAGATGTTGGGGTCGGTTGTAAAAACACCTTCAACATCGGTAAAAATTTCACATTGATCAGCCTTTAAAGCTGCCGCGAGCGCAACTGCAGTAGTATCGGATCCTCCCCGCCCCAGGGTGGTGATATTGCCGTTTTCATCAACACCCTGAAAACCGGCGACCACCACTACTTTTCCCCGGTCAAGCTGGCTTTTGATCTTTTCGGTGCCAACGGACTGGATTCTTGCCTTGGTATGCATACTGCTGGTAAGAATTTTAACCTGGTCACCGAGAAAGGAGATGGCATCGTAGCCGGCAGCCTTAACGGCCATGGAGAAAAGTGATATGGTCACCTGTTCGCCTGTGGAAAGCAGAACATCCATTTCACGGGTGTCCGGCTGCTCCTGCACGCTATTTGCAAGAGCAATAAGGCGATCGGTTTCACCTGACATGGCGGACAGGACAACAACCATATCATGTCCCTGACGGCTGTACCCGAGAACACGGTCGGCAACGGCCTTAATTTTTTCCGGGCTGCCGACAGAAGTGCCACCATATTTTTGAACGATCAGTGCCATTACTCTGTAAAATTCTATATAAACTATGTTGCACAATCAGTAAGACTGCTCAATGTAAACTTTATTGCCAAAAAAGCAACATTGTTTCCGTTTTGGTTGCTATATACTGTAAGTCTATTATATTTGTCATCCAAAAACAAACTTGTAATACAGTGTAGATCCTGTTAGAAAAACGCAACCTTTGCCAAACAAAAATATTTGCCCGGCAGGAAACTGTTTTCAATGTAGTTCAACATAAACATCTGGATCCCTGCTAACCCTCTAAACTATGGACTCTGGAAAAATACTTGCAAATTTTGCAGTCTGTCTGGCCTTCTGGTCCGGACTCGTTCTGGTTCTGCTTCTGACCAACGGTGAACTGAACAACAATGCAATTGCCACTCCTATTGCAGCAAAGTCTCCCATGGCGGAAACCCCCGCAGAGATCAGCCGCCTTCCCGACATCCCGGCCATTCCTGAAGCGGTTCCGGATTCTGCTCCATATACTGAAATCAGCGGAATAATTGCGAAAGGCGAAAGCTTTGACCAGGCCATGAAACGTTGCGATATTTCGGCTGAGGTCAGGTCCGCTATTATCAGGGGATTCAGCAACAGCCTTGATTTCAAGGCTTTGCAGCCGGGCGACTCCTTTACAATACTATTGGACCGGGAACATGCTTTATCCGGGGCCACCTATGTTTCCGGACTTCTCGACATCCATGTCCTGGAACGCGGTGAAGACGGTACCTATCTGTCAAGCAGGCAGGATGTGCCTTTAATATATAACATTGAAAGAGTTTCCGGTGTTATTGAATCGTCACTGTATAACGCTTTTACCGCCCTGGGAGAAAATCCGAAACTTATTCACACTTTTGCCGATATATTCGCTTCAAAAATAGATTTCAATACGGAAACCAGAGTCGGTGACAGATTTGAACTGCTGGTTGAAAAATATTACAAGGAGGGTGTCTTTGTCGGGTATGGGAAAATTCTTTTAGCCCGTTACCAGATGCAGGATGTTGCATATGAAGGGTATCATTTTGCTTCTGAGAATACTCCCCCGGGCTATTTTGATGAAAATGGAGAAGCGCTGGGAACCTGGTTCATCAGGTCGCCGATTCCCTTTGGCCGTGTAACCTCACGTTTTACCATGAGGCGTAAACATCCCATTGACGGGGTTGTTCGTCCTCATCTTGGCGTTGATCTGGCAGCTCCATTGGGTACTCCCGTAATGGCCACCGCCGACGGCAAGGTAGAATATATCGGCAGAAAAGGTGGCTTTGGCAAAACAGTCATCCTTAAACATCACGGCGGCTATAAAACATATTACGGTCATTTGCGCGGTTATAGAAAGGGATTGAAAAAGGGCAGTTCTGTCGCCCAAAAAGACATTATCGGATATGTGGGCTCCACCGGCATTTCTACAGGGCCGCATCTTGATTACCGCATCAAGTACAACGGTGTTTTCAAGAATCCGTTCGGCATAAAATTTAAGGCGAAAACTGTTTTACAGGACAACGAGTTGGCGCTTTTCAACCGGGTAAGGCTTGAGACAGCAACACTTTTTAATGACAATACAGGCAAGAAAATTCTGCAGGTGAAAAATGTTACCCTGTCCGACAAAAAAGAGATTAACTTCCTCTAAAACCCGCAGATGTTTGTCAGTCCCCCATTTAACATTGTTCTTGTAGAACCGGAGATACCTCCGAACACAGGAACCATCGCCCGGCTCTGCGGCGCTACTGATACTGTTCTCCATCTTGTTGAACCTTTGGGGTTCAGCATTGATGACAAACACCTGAAACGCGCAGGCCTTGACTACTGGAAATATGTAAAAATCGTTTACTGGGAAAACTTTGAAGCTTTTCTGGCAGCCCAGGATGAAAGGAAAATTTACTTTTTCACCAAGAAGACCGAAAAGCCTTACACCAGTGCGGATTTTGTCCCCGGTGATTTCCTGATTTTCGGCAAGGAGACCAAAGGCTTGCCGGAAGAGCTTCTGAAGCTTTATATGGACCGCTGTTATACAATACCCATGTGCAACAGTAATATTAGAAGCCTTAACCTTGCGAATGCAGCCTGCATCGTTCTTTATGAGGCCCTGCGCCAGCAGTCTGTGTGGTAGTAACTGGTATTGCCCCGGCCGGCCGGGTATAAAGCATACAATTTACTTACCGTTTACAACATAATTTTGACTTTGGAGGATGCCACCCATGCCCGACCGCATATTTAACTTCAGCCCCGGCCCTGCCACCCTGCCCTATGAGGTACTTGTCCAGGCTGCAAAAGATATTGTCAACTTCAAAGACAAGGGTATCGGCTTAATTGAGATGAGCCATCGCAGCAAGGAATTTATTCAGGTTGTCGATGAATGTGAAGCGCTGCTCCGGGAATTGTTGGCCATTCCGAATAATTACAAGGTTCTTTTTCTTCAAGGCGGAGCTTCCACCCAGTTCGCTATGGTTCCGATGAATTTACTCGGTCCGGGAAAAACAGCCTGTTATCTGAATACCGGCACCTGGGCCAGCAAGGCGATAAAGGAAGCAAACTATATCGGCAATGTTGCTGTCGCCTACAGCAGTGAGGCTACCAATTTTGACAGAGTTCCCACATCAGCTGACTACACCGTGCCGCCGGAGTCAGAATATCTCTACTTTGTTTCCAACAACACCATTTTTGGCACCCAGTACAAGAATATGCCGGAAACGGACAAGATACTGGTCTGCGACATGTCTTCTGATATCCTTTCAAGGCCTATAGATGTCAGCCGGTTCGGTCTGATATTTGCCGGAGCCCAGAAGAACATGGGGCCCGCAGGCTGTACAGTGGTCATTATCCGCGAAGATCTTCTCGACCGGACACCTGAGAACATTCCCACCATGTTTCGCTATAAAACCCATGCGGATAAGGGGTCAATGTTCAATACACCGCCATGTTTTGCCATTTACGCCATAGGGCTTGTTTTGAAATGGTTGCAGAAAAACGGCGGCGTAACAGCCGTTTCCCGCATGAATCAGGACAAGGGAGCCCTGCTTTATGAAACCATTGACAACAGCAGCTTTTACAGGGGACATGCCCGTAAAAATTCCCGCT